>CAYZPF010000001.1:0-87194 GCA_964479995.1 uncultured Muribaculaceae bacterium
ATATTTGCCGCCCATAACTCTTGTACCTCAAAGAAATCGGAGTTATCGGTAATAGCTCTTATGACATCTCTTACGTCATAAGGCTTGGTAGGTTCAACCGGTACTATCTTATCAATCTTATATTTTTTTGTATCCGGTTTTGCTACTTTGCAGGGAGTGCATTTGCATTCATGATGAGAAGGTATGTAGTCAAGCAGAGTTTTAATCTGCTCAAAACACTCTTGCTCGCTGTGCGCAAAGAAATGAGCATTTCCCGTGATTTCACTATGTACTCTTGCACCGCCTAAACTCTCCATGTCAATCTCCTCTCCCAAAACCGATTTTATAACCTCTGGACCGGTAATAAACATTTTCGAAATCTTATCCACCACAAAGACAAAATCGGTAAGAGCAGGTGAATAGACAGCTCCCCCCGCACAAGGCCCAAGTATAACGGATAATTGGGGAATTACACCACTGGCAAGTGTGTTTCTGTAGAAGATCTCACCATATCCGGCTAAAGAGTTAACACCCTCCTGAATTCTTGCACCGCCGGAGTCATTAATCCCGATCAAAGGGATACGCATTCTTAAGGCATAGTCCATAATCTTGGAGATTTTTCTAGCATGCATCAACCCCAAAGAGCCTCCCGCTACAGTAAAATCCTGGGCGAAGATTGCTACAGGTCTGCAGTGTATTGTGCCTGTACCGATTACCACTCCATCACCTGCCAAATCTTTACCTTCCATTCCAAATTCCCTGGCCTCATGCTCTATAAAGAGGTCATACTCATAGAATGAACCCTCATCAAGCAGCTGGCTAATTCTCTCCCTCGCCGGAAGTTTTCCCATCGCTATCTGCTTGGCAATAGCCTTTTCTCCACCACCTTTGATGGCTTTAGCTTGTCTCTCATGCAATTCAGAGACCTTTCTTTTTAATAGATTCATAGGTTTTAGTTTTAACTTAACAAAAGTATGAAATTATTTTAATACACAAATTATGAGTTTTATTAACTATCTTTGTATCTCTAAGTTTTTGTTAAACACTTAATATCTAAAATAATATGTCAATTCCTTTTGTTGAAAGGCACAATGGTCCGCGTGAGAATGAAGTTGCGGAAATGCTTTCTGAACTTGGCTTGAATAGTCTGGATGAACTTATCAAACAGACTGTTCCATCTAATATTACACTTTCTGAACCTCTTGCGTTAAGTGATGCTGTAACTGAGCAGGAATATTTAGCCCGGCTAAAATCAATGCTCTCAAAAAACAAGAGCTATCGCTCGATGATTGGAATGGGTTTTTATGGTACCGGCACCCTCCCTGTAGTCATACGAAACGTGTTTGAAAATCCTGGCTGGTACACATCATATACTCCGTATCAGGCAGAAATTTCCCAAGGTCGTCTCGAGGCGCTTCTTAACTTTCAAACTATGGTTGCCTCGCTTACAGGATTCAGCATGGCCAACAGCTCAATGCTGGATGATTCAACTGCAGCAGCAGAGGCTATGAGAATGATGTATGAGCTACGTTCAAGAGAGGCTCAGAAAGCAGGAAAAAATATTTTATTTGTTGATGAGAATATCTTTCCTCAGGTCCTTGCAGTTGTTGAAACAAGAGCAGAGGCGCTCGGTATTCAAGTTGTAAAGGGAAGTTTTAAAAATCACACCTTTGATGAGATGTGTTTTGGGGCAATACTTCAGTATCCTGCTGCTAATGGTGAGGTTTGCGACTATTCAAATTTCTGTGAGGGGGCTCACTCCAAAGGAGTATTGGTAACAGCTGTAACAGATCTCCTGGCTCTTGCTCTTTTAAAAGAGCCGGCAGCATGGGGAGCAGATATTGCAGTAGGAACGGCTCAGAGATTTGGTCTGCCTATGGGCTTTGGCGGCCCTACCGCGGGATTTATGGCTACCCGCGAAGAGTATAAAAGATATATGCCGGGTAGAATTATCGGAGTTTCAGTTGACAGACTGGGTAATCCCGCCTTAAGAATGGCCCTCCAGACAAGAGAGCAACATATAAAAAGAGAAAGAGCTACTTCAAATATTTGTACTGCTACGGCATTAATGGCCACAATGGTTGGTATGTACGCCGCTTATCATGGTCCCGAAGGAATCAAAAAGATAGCTCTCAATGCATATAGCTATGCCCATACAGTAGCAGCTCAACTAAAGAGAGCCGGATACAAACTTGCTGCTGGCAATTTCTTTGACACAATCGAAGTAACCGGAGTAGATACCGGCAAAATAAGAGAGAAGGCGTTGTCAAACGGTTTCAATTTCCATTATCCTTCAAATGATAAAGTGCGAATGAGCTTCGATGAGCTCTCCAACTGTAAAGAAGCATTAACTATCCTGTCAATCTTTGATGTTACACTCGGAGAATGTCCCGGCGCTGAATCTCCAAAGATTTACATGGAGAGGGAAAGTAGTTATCTTACTGAAGCAACTTTCAACAGGTTCCACTCAGAGACAGATATGATGCGCTATATCAAGAAGCTGGAACGCAGAGATATTTCGCTTACCCACTCAATGATACCGCTGGGTTCCTGCACAATGAAACTAAATGCGGCAGCAGAGATGATGCCTCTCAGCTGGACAGAGCTCACAGATGTTCACCCGTTTGTTCCATTGGATCAGGTTGAAGGGTATATGCAGATGATAAAAGAGACCGAAAATGATTTGGCCGTAATCACCGGTTTTGCAGCATGCTCGGTACAACCTAACTCAGGAGCTGCCGGGGAATATGCCGGACTCATGACAATCCGTTCATATCACATATCAAAAGGGGATACGCAGAGAAATGTTGTACTTATACCTACATCTGCGCATGGCACTAATCCCGCATCTGCAGCTATGGCAGGGATGGAAATTGTATTGGTTTCATGTGATGAAAAAGGCAATGTGAATGTAGATGAGATGCGCGAAAAAGCAGAAAAATACAAAGATACCCTCTCTTGCCTGATGATCACCTACCCTTCGACGCACGGTGTTTTTGAAGAGCGAATTGTTGAGATGATGGATATTATCCATGAAAACGGCGGACTTGTCTATATGGACGGAGCCAATATGAATGCTCAGGTTGGTATTACCAATCCCGGGTTCATAGGGGCTGATGTGTGTCATCTGAACCTCCATAAAACTTTTGCAATTCCCCACGGTGGCGGCGGTCCTGGAATAGGACCAATTTGTGTAACAAAAGAGTTGGCGCAATTCCTTCCAGGCCATCCATTTTTGTTGCAGGGTAAGACAGATGGAGTACAGGCTGTAAGCTCTGCCCCTTATGGTTACCCCTCAGCATTGCCGGTAACCCACGCTTATATTAAGATGCTTGGCAATAAGGGTTTAAGGAGAGCAACCGAGCTGGCTATACTTAACGCAAACTATATGTCTCATAAACTTCAAAAGGAGTACGCCACGCTCTATACCGGAGGGAGCGGAAAGGTTGCACATGAGTGTATTCTTGATCTTCGCAGTTTCCGCAAAGAGTATGGAGTTGATGCAACTGATGTTGCTAAGCGCCTGATGGATTTCGGTTTCCACGCACCAACCCTGTCGTTCCCCGTTGCAGATACCCTTATGGTTGAACCCACAGAGAGCGAATCCAAGCGGGAACTGGACAGGTTTATTGAGACCATGCAGGTGATTAAACAAGAGTGTATTGATATCAAAGAGGGCAAGCTCGATAAAGAGGATAATCCTTTGAAAAATGCGCCTCACACCGCAGGCGAAGTAACGGCCGACGAGTGGAGTCACAAATACAGCAGAACAGCAGCCGCATGGCCGCTGGAGTGGATTCGCGACAATAAGTTCTGGCCTCATGTTGCAAGAGTTGACAATGGTTACGGAGACAGAAATCTAATGTGCAGCTGCGAAGGTTGGATTGAGGATTAAAGTAAGGTTCAATATATGATAGAGAGTCAATTAGGGAATCAAATCACAGATAAAGCTACAGCACTTTTTGGTGTTATAGATGCAATACACGACTTTTTAACAGATGTGGGGGTGAGCGCACCCCTTGCATCTGTTTTAGATGAGGTTATTAGTGTAGGATTGCTTTTTCTGTTAAGTTACCTTATAGATATAGTTTCCCGTTTTGTAATTTATCGGATAATTGAGAAGTTTGCCCGTTTAACCAAAAACAAGTGGGACGATGCTTTCATTGAATATAAGGTTTTTAGATATCTGATTCACATTATTCCCGGGATAATATTTCTTATATCAGCCCCCATTGCAATAAGATCTCTCTTTTGGGTTAAGATTTTTCAAAAAGGAGCCCAGATATTTATTGTTGTTACAATGATAAGGGCTATTAAGGCTGCAGCGGGAGCGTTGACAAAAATTTATTCTCAATCGCAGGACTATTCTGACAAGCCAATCAAGGTCGTATTTCAAATTATCACAGTAATTACCTATTTCATTGGCGGCATTGCAATCTTGAGTATAATAATCAACAAGGAGTTCACTGCATTATTTGCCGCTTTGGGGGCGTCAATGGCAATTCTTTTGTTGATCTTTAAGGACAGCATACTTGGTTTTGTTGCAGGCTGGCAACTATCTGCAAACGATATGCTCCGACTGGGTGACTGGATTACTGTACCAAAATATGGAGCCGATGGAGATGTTGAAGAGATAAGCCTCTACTCTGTTAAGGTTAGAAACTTTGATAAAACCATTACCACCATTCCACCCTACTCCCTGGTAAGCGATTCATTCCAAAACTGGAGAGGTATGAAAGAATCCGGAGGAAGACGTATAAAGAGGTCTGTCCTTATTGATTTACACACCATTAAGTTTTGCACACCGGAGATGCTCGACAAATTTAGAAGAATCAAGCATTTAAGCGAATATATAGATAGAACAGAGGGAGAGATTGCACAATACAATAAGGAGAATAATATAGATAATTCTGTTCTTGTAAATGGCAGGAGACAAACAAATATTGGCGTTTTCCGTGCTTATCTGCAAGCCTATCTCAAGCAACACCCAGAGATTAACCAGGAGATGACCTGTATGGTAAGACAGCTCCAACCCACCGAAAGAGGTATTCCTCTTGAGCTCTACTTCTTTATAACCAATAAAGATTGGATTTACTATGAAAATGTGGTTTCAAATGTTTTTGACCACCTATTTGCCATTGTTCCCCAATTTGAATTGAAACTTTATCAATATCCTGCAGGGGGTGAAATGCCTCATTACGATGACTATTGATTCTTACTGGCTCTGGTAGAGTTCCGTTCAAATCCAGATCATAAAGTTAAGGTACTTCCCGGACTCATCCACTCAATCTTTATGCCTCGCCTCTCCATCCCTCTAAACCAGGTCATCTGCCTCTTGGCAAACTGGTGAATTGCAGTAGCAAGCTGGTTCTCCATCTGTTCATAAGAGAGTTTACCGATAATATAAAGAGTAACAAACTTATACTCTAATCCATAGTATATAAGATCCTCGGCAGCAATACCCCTTTTTAGCAGGGCTTCTACCTCTTCTACCATCCCCTCTTTCAATCGTTCTTTAAGCCTCTTATCTATCCTTGCAATCCTCTCCTCCCTGCTTACAGATATACCAATATAGCGAGTATTTACGGGTGGATATAAGCTCTCTTTTACTTGAGCTCTTTTACTATTATGATTATTCTCAAAAAAGGCAATTTCCAAAGCTCTTATCAATCTTTTTCTGCTGTCGGTATCGGTTTTATTATGGAGCTTTTTCATTGAGGCAAGCATTGTAATAAGCTCAATTGTACTTTTACTCTCCAATTGAGCCCTCAACTCCGGATTTGGCGGAACCTCTGGCATAGAATATCCACGTGTAGCCGCCTCAATGTATAGGCCGCTGCCACCGCAAAGGACCGGCAACTTCCCCCTGCCTCTAATCTCTTCGTATGCCCTGTGAAAATCACGCTGGTATTCAAAAATATTGTACTTAGTCCCAGGCTCTGCGATATCAATCAGATGATAAGGAATCTGCACACCTTGGTAGAGATAATCGGAAAGGTCTTTCCCTGTACCAATATCCATCCCCCTGTAAATTTGCCTGGAGTCGGCCGATATAATCTCTCCGCCTGCTTCATAAGCCAATCTTACGGCAAATCTTGTCTTTCCCGAGGCAGTCGGTCCCAACACACATATCAAATCATACTCCATCTTGCAAGTTGTCAAACTCTACTATACAATTTTAAACTCCATTACACAAAAATAAACTATTTTTGCACTCCTATGGTTAAAGCAAAGAGTAAAATAGAGATTCGTAATAAAAAAGCCTCGTTTGAGTATGAACTCATAGAGAGCTTTACTGCCGGTATTGTACTAAGCGGAACGGAGATAAAATCTATACGTGCCGGGAAAGCTTCTCTGGTTGACTCATACTGCTACTTTGTTAATCGCGAACTCTTTGTGAAGAATATGCACATAGCTGAGTACTGGTGGGCGAGCTACAACAAACATGACCCCCGCAGGGACAGAAAATTGCTTCTAAACCGCCGCGAACTCAACCGTCTCTTTAGAGCAACCCGTGAAAAGGGTTTCACAATAGTAGCCACTCGCCTCTACATTGCAGAAAACGGTTACGCCAAACTTAACATATCCCTTGCCAGAGGTAAACGAGAATACGACAAGCGCCATTCAATCAAAGAGAAAGATATGCGTCGTGAACAAGAACGGGAGTAGAAGAAGAAAGGTAGAATATTAGGCTAATGAATGCCCTGTATTGGCTGTAAGTAAAATTATCTTTTAAAAATTCAATAATTTCCTTGTCAAACTGAAAATGTTCATTATATTTACATGTTCATTGTCAATGAACATATGGTTAAAATGAACATAGAGATGAATACAAAAGAAAGTTTATTAGAGGAAGCAAGGGCTAAACTGCTTGAGAATACGGGAATTATAATAAATTACTCGGATAGTAAACGAGTTAACAACAGTATTGCACAAATAAAAAATGAACGCTTTATTGTTGATGTGAAACCGGAAATCTCTCGCGGGAATAAGGGGATTGTTCTTCAGCAACTTAAGGAAACTTCGAGAGAAGAAAATTTACCCGTACTTCTTATCACAAAATATATTCCTTCTACAATTGCAAAGTCCTTTGTAGAAGAAGATATTAATTATATTGATGCTGCGGGAAATTGCAATATTCAACAAAATGAACTCATATTAATTGTTGAAGGGAAAAAAATAAAACATCTCCCTAAAACCTATCAAGCTCGTGCCTTTCAAGATGCTGGGATAAAATTGATATACTTTCTGCTTGTTGATCCTGATAATATTAATAAAACATTTCGCGAACTCTCTGAGTTATCACAAATATCATTGGGTTCAGTAAGTACTATTTTTCAGGAACTCTCAGACTCCAATTTTATCCTAGAAACAAAAAGCAAAAGAGTACTGAAAAACAAAACTGAACTTCTCAATCGTTGGGTTATAGCCTATAATGATGTGCTTCGTCCTAAATTACTCCTCAAAAGGATGAATTTTATGAATAAGTCTGAATATTCAAACTGGAGTAATTTAGATTTATCTTTAATTTCTGATAAAACTTTGTGGGGTGGCGAATGTGCGGCTGATATATTAACAAAAAATATAAACCCGGCAATCTTTACCATTTACACAGATACTACCTGGCAAACCGTGGGTAAGTTATTAAGATTTATCCCCGATGATAACGGAAAAATAGAGATACTCCGTCTATTTTATGATACGGATGAAAGCAGTACCGTTTCGCCTCTTTTAATATATGCTGATTTGATGGGTAGTGGAGACAGCCGTAATATTGAAACTGCAGAAAAACTATTAAATAATGAACTACAATATCTCAAGTGAGAATCTAAATAATCCTTTTTTAAAAGATTTGCTAAAAGAATTAAACAACTTCTTCGGCAATTTAAATATGGATTTTTATGTAATAGGAGCTACCGCACGCGATATTATACTTAGCAACTTGCATGGTCTAATTCCCGAACGTAAAACTGTCTTCAAAAATAGGAGCAACCTTTGCAGCTGTTTTAATTTTAAAAGATAAAATCTTTGCTTTTTGGATGGGAGATACACGTATTTATCAATACAATGAAAATAATCAATTGTTGTTTCAAAGCGAGGATCATTCATTGGTAAACGAACTTCGTTCAACTCGAAAACTCTCATTGCGTGAGATTCAAAAATATGACTCAATAGTAACCCGTTGTTTAACAAGCGAATTTCAGGATGTTTCGCCTCAAGTAGAGGTATTGAGATATACATTTTCTGATAAGCTGATTCTTTGTTCAGATGGCTTATATAAACAAATAAATCTTGACACAGTATTAGGGAAAACTAAGAATGACTTAATATCATATCTAGATTCGATAGAAAAAGAGATGAATGATAACTACTCAATAATTATTATCTAGTAAAAACAGTAACCAATCATTTCCTGGAAATTGCAGCCGGAGCTCCTTTTTTTACACTCCAAATTATCAAAGATATTGCCCCAATAATGAACGGTAGGCTCAGCCATTGTCCCATATTTAGCGACATTGTCTGCTCAAAGGCCACTTGTGGTTCTTTCACAAACTCTATTAAAAAGCGGGTTGCAAAGATTCCCAGCAAGAAGATTCCAAATAGCGTACCTCTTTTAAGTTTGGGCAAAGCTTTCCAGTAAAGGAGCATAAGTAGTCCAAAAACTATTAGGTATGTTATGGCTTCGTAGAGTTGCGTGGGATGCTTAGGAACGGTTTCACTACGCAGAACAAAGATGAAACCCCATGGCAGATTGGTAGGGTTTCCGTATATCTCGGAGTTCATAAGGTTCCCTAAGCGGATAAGAGCTCCGGCAAGCGCTGTTGCAATCCCGATTCTGTCCATTAGCCACAGATAGTCAAAACTGTATCGCCTTCCGTATTTCTTTACATAGTACCAGATTGCAATAAGGATAGCTATTGCTCCTCCATGGCTGGCTAATCCTCCTTCCCAAACTTTTAATATTTCCAAGGGTCTTGCCAGATAGTAACTTGGTTCATAAAAGAGGCAATGTCCCAGCCTTGCTCCCACTACTGCTGCTCCAAGCAAGGTGTATAGAAGAGTGTCCAGAATCTCGACAGGTACACCCTCTCTCTTGAAGAATTTCACAAAAATATAATATCCGATAATAAAACCGGAGACAAAAAGAATACTGTAATATCTTATGTGAATGGAGCCTATTGAGAAAATCTCCGGAGAGGGTCCCCATTTAATTGCCAGTTGGGTTATTAGCGTATTTTGCAACATACTTATCTCTGTTTATTCAAATCATCTATTTTAGGCTCTCTATCTTTTTAGGCGGGTAAAGATACTAAGAGGCAGCGCCTTATCAAATTTATCTTTCAGATAAAGTTCTCCGTAAGTTAGTTTTAATCCCTCTTGCCTTTTGCTCCCAATGCCAAAAGCCTCCTTCACGATAGTCTCCGAGAGTAGAGCAGAGTAACCGTTAGAATAGAGGTTCAGAACCAGAAAACTGTCTTTTGGAGCGAGTATCAAGGCCACTTCGCTCATTATCTCAAAGAGCAGTTCATCCAGTTTCCACCTCTCCCCATCAGGGCCATGTCCGTAGGCCGGAGGATCCATAATTATACCTTGATAGTGGTTCCCCCTTTTAGACTCTCTTTTTACAAATTTCAATGCATCCTCAACTACCCATCTGATATTGTCCATACGGCTCAATTCCATGTTATTACGGGCCCAGGTTACAACCTGTTTAACCGAGTCAAGGTGAGTCACATCTGCTCCGGTAGCCCTTGCGGCCAAAGATGCTGCACCAGTATAGGCAAAGAGGTTCAGAACTTTGGGTTGAGGTAAGAATTTTGCCTTGTTTAAAGTGCATAGCCGAACAGTCTCATCAAAGATGTAGTCCCAGTTTGGCGCCTGTTCCGGAAAAACTCCAACATGCTTAAAGGCGGTGAGGCCAAGCCGCATATTAAATTCAAGATCTCCCTTTTTATATGCAATAACCCATTGATCCGGCATTTTTTTCAATTGCTGCCAACTTCCTGAATCTTCCTTTCCCGATTTTCCAAAACCTGCTCCTGCAGTGAATCTTGTGTGTGCCAATGAGTCCCACTCCTTTAAAGAGAGTCTCTTTGCCCATAGCGCTTTTGGCTCCGGCCTAATCAAATAATAGCTGCCGAACCTCTCAAGCTTCTCGAAATCTCCGGAATCAATCAATTCATAATCTGTCCATTTATTTGGAGATTCAAGTAGTATCACAAAAGCATTCTTTAATAGGTTAATATATTGTCCAAAGGTAGCAATTTTCTTATAATATTCTTATTTTTACCTTCAATAAAAGAGGTAATTCAACATATTTATATTATGCAACATATTGATAATTATAATTTTATAGGCAAAAGAGCTATCGTAAGAGTAGATTTTAATGTACCACTTAACGATAACTTCCAAATAACCGATGATACCCGTATAAAAGCAGCAGTTCCAACTCTAAAGAAGGTTCTGGGAAAAGGCGGTTCTTTGATAATTATCTCTCATCTCGGTCGCCCCAAAGGACCTGCTGAAAAATACTCTCTTAAACATATAATCCCCGCAATTGAAGATAGACTTGGAACTAAACTGAAGTTTGCTCCCGACTGCATGGGCGAAGAGGCAGCCCAACTATCTGCAACCTTAAATCCCGGCGAAGTTCTCCTGCTTGAAAATCTCCGCTTCTATGCCGAAGAAGAGGGAAAACCCCGTGGCCTTGCCGATGATGCCTCAGATGAAGAGAAAAAGGCAGCAAAAATGGAATTAAAAGAGAGGCAAAAAGAGTTTACAAAAAGATTGGCCTCCTATGCAGATTGCTACATAAATGATGCCTTTGGTACAGCCCACCGGGCACATGCATCTACAGCCCTTATCGCCAAGTATTTTCCAAATGACAAGATGTTTGGATATGTGATGGAGGGTGAAATTGCGGCCATAGACAAAGTGTTAAAAACACCTGTTCACCCCGTAACTGCAATTATAGGTGGAGCAAAGATTTCATCTAAGATTACGATCATTGAAAAGCTTTTTGATGTTTGTGACAATATGATTATCGGCGGAGGAATGGTCTTTACCTTTGTTAAAGCTCAAGGCGGTAAGATTGGCAATTCACTATGTGAAGATGACCAAATGGAACTGGCAAAATCAATTCTGGATAAGGCTAAAGCAAAAATGGTAAATCTCTACTTCTCTAATGAGGTTGTTGTTGCAGATTCATTTAGTAATGATGCAAACACTATGGTATGCAAAGTGAATGATATTCCTGACGGATGGATGGGAATGGATGCTGCTCCTAAGGCTATTAAAGAGTGGGAAGGTGTACTTCGCAGCTCCAAAACAGTTTTGTGGAATGGCCCTGCAGGCGTTTTTGAAATGGAGAAGTTTGCTGCAGGAACTAAGGCAATTGCAACTATTCTTGCAGAGATAACCCCTACAGGGGTCTTTACCCTCGTAGGAGGCGGTGACTCTGTGGCAGCAGTCACTCAGATGGGTTTTGCCGGCAAAGTAAGCTATGTATCTACAGGTGGCGGAGCAATGCTCGAATACCTTGAGGGCATTGAGCTCCCCGGAATTGCAGCGATACGGAAATAAAAAACCGGATTGTCTCCAGGTATTCTTTTATCTGACCGCCGCCAGTCTCAAAGATTTTGGACACAACTCCATTTAGGAAATGTAATTTCTTACACAGAAAATCGACATAAAGTCAATTAACTATGTAAATAACAGCTATATTCGTAATATATAATATAAATAGCTTATGAATTCTCTACTTGACTTTGGAATAATTCCAATAGATAACGCCTCGTTGAGTAGTGTTTATTCTTCTCATAAGTCGTTAAATGATAAAATTTCCGATTTAAAAAAGCAAGGTGCCAAATTTGACTCTGACAGAGTTGTTCTCAGTTAATAATTATTTGATTCAATGTTGGATTGGCAGTTAATTGTGGTGGTGAGAACTACTTGAATCCTAAAAAAATCATTATAGATCACCTGATAATCAAAGGATTGAAAAAGCTTTTCCAAAGCAAATTCGGTGTAGCCGTAAATACCAGCCCGACACTCTGCTGAAGTTTCCCATGTAGGTGGCCGGCAAACTACCGCTCTGCTGAAGTTTTCCATGTAGGTCGCCGACAAACTGCCGCTCTGCCAGAGTTTTTTAAAACGACTTGATTACCTGGTGATTAACCTTAAAAAATTAAAAAATCCGAACGCTTTAAAAAGTTAAAATACTGATAATCAAAGGATGTGAAAAAATTCTGCCAGAGTTCTGTGTGGAAAACTTTAGCAGAGTACGATACATTCTTCCCGGCAGGTGAAGTGATTAACCCCATCTGGTGCTTTTACACCGGTTGGAGGAGTGACTCCGTAACAGCTGTAACACAGATGGGGTTTGCGTTGGAGATTAGTTATATTTATCGGGAGGTGGTAATACATAACTAAATATTGGACAGTGTCTATTAATTATTTAAATATCTTTTATACTGTCTGTCAATAACATTATTTACTCCCTCAATTTGTTTTTTATAATAGTCAATCTTTGATTGCTGATACTTTAATGCAGTTTTTTGTGGAAATAGTCTAACACCGATAATCATCCTCTCTAAAGCAATTCTATTTGCCTCATTAAGTTTCATTATCTATCTCCTTCTCCTTAAGCAAAAGCTCATTTGCCCAATCATGAAGTATCAATAGGCAAGAATCGATAATACCTTCTCTTTTGACAGGTACAGCCGAAATGTTATAAACTGTCTGATCTATTGCAGTATAGGCATTAAGATTTGCGCCAAATTTTACGCCAATTGTCTCTAAATAAGATATAATAGTGTTACCAGGAAAGTGTTTAGTGCCATTAAAAGCCATATGCTCTAAAAAGTGCGCTAAACCTCGTTGATTCTCCTCCTCAAGTATTGATCCTACTTTTTGGACAATATAGAACTCTGCTAATCCTTTTGGTTCAGAGTTCTCCATCACAAAATACGTTAACCCATTCTCTAATTTACCTGTTTTAATCTTCTCATACAGGGGTAATCTCTGTGGTCTTTGTGCCAGGAGTATCACTGGTACAAACAAACAGATAATAGCTGTATATACTTTTCTCATTTTTATTTACTCTTTCTCTTTATTATTTCAATGATATTCTCATTAGTTATTATCCGCATACCATGCCTGTCATCCGATATACCATCATCAAGCTTGTATGAGTATGTGGGTATATTCCCGTCCATCTCGGTAGGAAGGTATTTAAACTGTATATTGCTGTGCTCCTCTTTTAATGTCAAACCAGCCTCCATGATATGAGTTGATACAATAAAGGCACACTCTTTTATATCCGAGAAAGCTCCCGTAATAGCTACCGTAGCATCATACGCGTCCTTTACGTTTGTTCCTTTAAAAAGTTCGTCAAACATAATTACGAGACTTTTACCCGATGCCGCTTCAACCGCGATTTTCTTTACCCTCACAACCTCTGCATAGAAGTGACTGTATCCCATATGTATATCGTCCGGTACATTAATGGAGGTATAGAGCCCTTGTCTAACCGAGAATATCATCGACTCTATAGGTGCGGGGAAGCCCATATGGGCTAAATAGAGAGAGACTCCAAAAGATTTCATAAGGGTTGACTTGCCTGCCATATTGGCTCCCGTGAGGAAAATAACATTAAGGTCATCTGCGAGATGTATGTCGTTGGAGATAGCATTTGTTATTGCCGGATGATACACACCCTTTATATCAATAACATGATTGTGGCTGCCGGTTGCAACGGCATAATTAAATCCTCTCTCTCTTCCTATGGTTGAAACGGTAATGTAAAGATCCATTTCATATAGTATCTCCATTAATCTGTTTATTGGCTCTGAAAGCAGATACCTCAACTTATAGTCATATAACGCCATTTTTAAGAAGCTAATATCTTCATCCTCATTTAGAAGATAAATCCAATCAAATCTCTTGCTATGCAGAGAAGTCAAGGCATTTTTGATTTGGTTATTGTAGGGATTGACCATAACCTTGTCATTTGTACTCATAGCTGATATTTGCTTCTCCAACCTCTTGATGAATTTAACGGTATGGAGCAATCCTTGTTGATGAATATCAAATTCCTTGCTATTAGTCAACAACTTAAGCGCTTTCCTTTTTACATTGTGTGAAAAGGAGATTAAGAAGTTTTTATGATCGGGGTTGCCAATATAAAACTCAACTATACCTAATTCCTCTTTTGAAAAAGTAAATTCGAACCTACTTTCCTGAAAAAGGTTAAGGATACTACTACGCTCATTTATCAATGTTTCATCGATAAAGGGGTTGTGGAACATGCGTTCAAGTAATATCTCACCTCCGCGCGTTACTGTGTGATTAAAAAGTGAAAAAATAGAATTACTTTTAAATTTCCCCAATAAGTTTAAATCTTCAAGCGTCTGTTTATCTATCTCAAACTTCATCACTTTTTCCTGTTTTTCAAGATATCCAAAATACCTTCATTGTTAATGATTATCATGCCATGCCTGTCAGAAGTGATACCCTCTGTAATGCGATATGTATATTTTGGTATTCCATTTTCCATAACAGTAGGTAAATTGACAAAATAGATGTTATCACAAAGAGATTTGAGAGTACTGCCTGCCTCAATAATGTGGGTAGAGATAATAAAGATGCAGTTTCGTTTGGTGGCAAAAGCTTCGGTTACGGCAATTGTCGCATCATAAGCGTCTTTAACATTAGTACCCCGAAAAAGCTCATCAAAAATGATAATAAATTTCTTGTCACCAAGAGACTCTGCAACCTTCTTGACACGCATAACCTCGGAGTAAAAATGGCTGTAGCCAATATTAATGTTATCGGCAAGGTTTATAGTAGTAAACATACCATCTTGAACAGAAAAAGAAAATTCAGAAGCGGGGACGGGAAAACCCATGTGAGCAAGGTAGATAGCAATACCAAAACTCTTCATAAAGGTCGATTTGCCCGCCATATTGGCTCCTGTAAGAAAAACAACATTGTTTTTACCGTCAATATTGATGCTATTAGGAACAGCCTTCTGCAGAAGAGGATGATAAATACCGTTCATCTCAAGCCTGTTGTCATCAACAGGAAGAGCCTTAGCGGCAACAAATCCCCTATTAGAAGATACAGAAGCAACAGAAATATAAACATCTAGATAGTAGATGTGTAAAAGAAGCTGTTTAAGTTCACTCCTGAGAGTATAGCGGTACTCTTGGTCATAGGAAGCTACCTTTGGATAAGCGTATTTCCTAAAGGTACTCTCATTAAGAGATGACTGTAACCGTTCATGTGATAAAACATCTTTGATAGAATCAACTTCACTTTGATAAAAAGGAGAAATTTCAAATGTCTCTAATCTTTTAATGAAATTTTTAGTACTGCAAAGTATCTCAGTCATAGCCAAGACACCTTTGTGCAAAATTTCATATTCCGAATCGCTGCCCATAACACTCTTGAAACGGCGCTCAAGAGTGTATTCGTGAGCAGAAAGACGTGTCCTGTTGTCGGTATTGCTAAGATAAAACTCGACAGTATCGAAAAGATCACCTCTGAAAGGAAAAGAGATGTTAATCTCCTGAAAAAAACGGATAATATTACTACGACGATTTATCTCAATCTCATCAGAGAGTGGATTCTTAAACATGCTTTCCAGCAGGAGAGAGCCGCCACTGGTTGCAGTCCTGTTGAAAAGACCGTAAACAGAGCGCTCCCTTAACCTACCAAAAATACCTAAGTCATTTATAGTCTGTCGATCAACTCTAAAACTCATTATAAAAACTATTTACAGACTACCTGCCTCGTCTTCTAAGCCACATTAGTATATAAGAAACCAGCATAGCCAAAGGTATAAAACCAATTAACGACCATTTGGTGATGCGCATACCGGTAAGACCAACATAGACCTTTCTGTCGGTAAACGGAGGTCTTCTAACATCAATAGGAACTTCATCATCGGATAACCAGAAGAATGAGCCCATAATAAGATTATAATTTGAGGCTCTAATACCTTTTCTACTTCTATTCAACTCTCCATTACTAATGCAGTCGGCATCACCAACAACTATGATCTTCTGCTCTCTTTCCCCAACCTGTCTGCTTAGAGCTAACGCAACAGGAATAGATGCCTTGGCTACCTCCCCGGTCTCAGGATTAATCTTAACGGTATCGTCGACAAAATTGGTGGTCTGCAATTCACTCCAGGTACCACCCGATGTGTCAGTAACGAAAAGCTCGGTAACATCAAAACCTTTGGATGCGCTATTCTCATAAGAGAGCGCAGCAGCACCGGGCATGGTGAGAACTTGTCTCCTACTAATCATATTCCTTAGCCAATACATCATTCTTCCTCCCTCTTTTGTAGGAATAGCTTGGATCAAATCGGGAGAGAACTCCTCTGAAGGTTTAACCAATATGCCGGGTAAGAATTCTACGCCAAAACGAGATAATAAAGGATTAATAAACTCTCGCTTACTAGCCTCTCCAGTTAAAATTAGATTACCACCTTTGTCAATATATTGATCAAAACTCTCCAATTCAATATCCGAAAGATTTTGTCTTGGTTCAGCTATTACTAAGATGTCAATATTATCAGGCATACCTTTGTCCAATTCAATCTCCTCAAAATCAAATCCTTGGTTGATTAATGAATAACGGAAAGTCTTCTGTTGTGCAAGCATATTATAATCCCTATCACTCAGGCGGATACAATCTCTCTCGCCATGACCTTTTACAAAACCAACTTTTGGCAAATCCATAACCAAACGCTTAAATGCAGCAGAGATCTCTGCCTCGGAAGGGAAAATAGATATATCATCAAAAATCCTTAGAAATGTCTTCTGCCCATTCTCTCTTACCAAAGTTCGTACAAAACGGTTTCCTTCAGGTTCAAGATTTTCAATCTTTCTTATCTCCTCAGGACGCATAAAAAGATTACTGTCAACTCGATTAATCCTAGCATACTCAAGCATCCTCTCTCTGTCATTAAAGTCGGGATAGCGCCTATCTAAATTTTCATTATAATCTTTATCGCCACTTCTATCATAATAACGATAAAACTTCATCTTAATTTCAGGTTTAAAGCGTACATATTGCCTAAAGCGGTCAATGTCTTTAAGTTCATGTTTAGGAAAACCATAGGTATAGTGCCTGTCAAGAATGTTAGAAAAGGTATTGATGGTAAGCTTACCATCCATCTTAGCCACAATCTCTTGACTGTTTTGAGTTAAAGAATTAACTTTTCTTCTAGTGGAGTCATGATAAAACATCATCTTTGGACGGGAAGTGACATAACCAAGTCCAAAAGCTAAAATAAAAATTAAAGCATACCTACTGAAAGCTTTACTGAATGGCATTTTTTGTCTATTGGCCTTCAATCTTAAAATCGAGAGCGCTAAGAATAAGATAATAACAATAATAAAATAGAGAAAATCTTCACTACAAATAAGACCATTAATAAACTCGCCTGCTCTTCCTTCTATTGAAAGCCACCAAGTTATATCTCTTACCAAAGCAATCTCTTGCCATAATCCCCCAACCATATTTAGAGCCGCTAAAATTATGAAGGTACCAATAGCTGCAACTATCTGATAAGAAGTTAAACTGGACATAAAAAGGCCGATAGCAGAATAGGTGAGAATTAGCAGAAAAATACCAAGTAATCCTGTTAATACAGCCGAAAAATCAAAATTCTGAATAGTAAACCCACCATAAAAGACAAAAATTAATAAAATGGCTATTAAACATAATGAATAAACAACCATTGATAAAAATTTACCTAAAATTATCTGAGAATTAGTAACAGGAGAAGAATAAAGCTGTTTAATGGAACCACTACTCAACTCTCGGCTCATCAACCCCATGGTTAATAGAGGAATATATAAATATAAGTGTTGTAGAATTTGTGGGAAAAAACCTCTATTTCTTAAACTAAATATAGAAAATGTAAGGTCATATAAGGAATGTCCCAAAGCCTGACTAGTTACGGCACCTCCGTAGATATTTGTAAATGTAATACTAGTCTGTATCGTAAACACAATAAGTGTAAGCCAGGCAATAGGAGAATAAAAGAGAGTTTGTAACTCTGTTTTTGCTATTTTAAAGATCATTTTCATAATTAATTCGTATTAATGGGCTGTTTTGGAAATTTCTGCAAAAATGGTGTCAAGAGAACTCTTCTCAAGACGAATCTCATTTAAACGCCATTTGTTGATAACACTGGCCTCAACAACTCTTTCAATAACATCTTGACTATCAGAGAACTTTAGTCTAAAATTAGTTTTACTAAGCTCCTCAACACCAACAACACCGGGTATCTTTGATAATTCATCAACAGAGGGAGACTCTAAAAGAGAGACAAAGATGGAGTCAGGTGTTATATAGTTATCAAACTCGTCAACAGTACCGGAAAAAACCATACGACCCTCTTCAATCATTCTAATATGATTACAAATGGCTTGAACTTCGGAAAGAATGTGAGTAGAAAGAATAACAGTCCTCTCTTGAGCTATATCCTTAATTAAATTTCTAACCTCAACTATTTGATTGGGGTCAAGGCCATTAGTGGGTTCATCCAATACAACCAGTTCAGGCTTGTGAATAATAGCTTGAGCTATACCAACACGCTGTTGATAGCCACCCGATAAATTGCGAATAAGACGCTTACGAAAATGAGTGATACCACACTCTCTCATAACATCCTCAACGGCAGAAGGAATTTTATTTTTAGAAAGACGCCTGATATTGGCACTATGAACTAAGTATTCTTCTAAAGTTAAGTCTAAATGAAGAGGAGGTTTTTGAGGTAAAAAACCTATAAGTTTCTTGGCATCAACAGGCTTATCTTTGATATTGATGCCTTTAATGAAAACATCACCCTTAGTCTGTTTTAGTACACCACACATAATGTTCATTATAGTAGATTTACCGGCTCCGTTAGAGCCAAGCATACCATAAATCCCGCGATCAGTAATCTCCAGATCAACGTCTTTAACAGCCCATTGAACAGTATATTTATGTGAGAGATTGTTAATTCTTACAATTGGTTCCGACATTATTTTATATTTTATGTTGATATTTGAAATTTTCTAACAATTTAATTTTATCATTACATTACTTGATAAGTTTAAAAATAAAAATGACTAAATAGATGATATAATCTTGTGAGAAATATTAGCCAAAATTCTTATTTCATAATCTATTTTTGCTTTATCATCATAACAAGAGAGGGAGGCATCAGTTCTACCTCCCCCTATTTTAATAAAGAATTTAAACATACTTATACCAAATATCTACTATTTTACCATCAAATTGAGTTTCAAATAGTACCTTTTGCTCTTCAATGTTACTAATAATTATTGCCTCTTTAATATCTAGTATGAAAAATTTACCATTTTCTAATCCAATACCAATAGAATTACTATTACTATATTGAGAACTTATTGTCGTTATTTTACTATCAAAGCCCTCTTTAAATACTGCATGCTTCTTTGTTCTCGGATCGTAATAATACAACTTATACGGATCACTACCTGATACAAAAAACAAGTATGGTCGCGCTCTTAGTAATTCAAAAATTGTCCCTTCGCCCATTAATACCCTTGTATCACTTGGTATTTGATCATAATCTATCCTAGTACACACATTTTGAGGATTTGAGGTAGGTTTATGTATCATGGCGTACACATACAACTCTCCGGTTGCTTTATCTCTGATTATGGAATGAATATCGTATTGCGTCCCGGAATTTTTCATCCTGGAATAAAGTACATCATAATTACTTAAATCATTAGGTGAAGGAATACCTGTCGTGGGGGACCAATCAACCGGTGGATTTATCGGAATAAGTTTACCTGCTGACTGGATGCCAGCAGCCTCCAATCTATAAAAACAGGATGTTTTTCTGTCATAAACAGAAGGGTAATACACTCCATAGTGAAACAGGATAAATCGAATATCTAACACTTCACTATTTAAAGTTAAAGGTACTGTTGCAAAATAGCTATAAGGATATTCAGCAGCCCCATTATGAGTTTTTGTAAAAAGTCGACCATCCTCACCTAGTATAGCAGAAACAGCTATACCCGACATCATATATTTAGGAACAAAATTTTCTGGACATTTATGGTCAACAAAATCGGTTGTAAAATCTCCGAAATAAGAGTAGGTATTCGCGTCTAAAATAATATCATCGCCAGGTTCTCCCTGCAATATTCTAATCTCTTTCCTTCCCCCAACATTATATAATACTTTTCTTGGGTTAAAACCAAGATCTTTTCCTGTTGTTGTTCTATAAATATCTTTATCCGAAACCCATTCTTTGTTTACTTCTCTTGCAAAATTTAAAGTACTCTTTCCGGAGTGGTCAGATAAAACCAGCCAACCAACTTTGTAGGGCGTTGCCACAACAAAAGAGAGGCCGGCAGTAAATGAAGCTCCAGTAGTAGTATCTTTAGCAATACATATACCTAAATAGGTCTTACCCACTACAGCATTTTGAAGTATCACACTCATATTTCGCTCTGTGCATACCAATCCCAGCTCATCAAAATGATATTCCCATTTATATATATTAGTATCTACCTGATTCTCATTGTAATATTTAACAATAGGGATAAATTCAACAGGTTCTCCCACCTCAAATGTAGCTGAGCTACTCGAAAAAGTAATGTCAATTTCGTTTGTCATGATATCTTTATACTCATAATTTCCTTTATCGGGGAAACAAGATTTTAAAGGGATAATCCCTAACATTAAAATAAAGAGTATTGTAGTATTTTTTTTCATATCTCAAGTTTTAAATTCTAACCGTTATTGTCATTAATAAACCATCCTCATCTAACGTAGGATGAGAATCTAGATAAGCTTTAAATTGAAGTGCCCAAGATCTAATCCAAGAAATGTTCACTTCAGAAAAATCGGGTTTTACTACTTCAACAAACAGTTTAAATTTTGTATCAGAGTATTTTCCTAGGTAATAGGTAATTACCTCCGCCGTCCACCAATCGGGCTGAGCTATCATATCACTAACCTTAATAAATAGTCTTCTAAAATTTCTATCTCCCATTAAAAAATCCCTACTCTCATTTAACTCAATACAAATTAAATCTTCGGAAGTAGCCAATTCAGGATAATTTAAAAGTTTAAAATATAAAGTATCATACATACTCATCGGTTTAAACTTCATTGTAGAAGGTAGAATATATGAACCATTCTTCATTGTAGTATGTTCCGGAACAACTGAAATAGAAAATTCTTTCTCATTTAAGGATGGGATTCCAATATGTTGCAGAATTATTGGACATTCATATTCAGAAAGACCGCCAAGCATAAAGAAAGAGACGATCATAGTGTCCTTTTCCGTTCTAGTAAAAGAAATAAAACTGGTAGAATCGTATACTTTTATATCATCTATTTTACAAGCTGATACTCCGATAATTATTATTAATAAATATAAATACCTTTTCATAATTTCTATTTTTTAATTTAAAAACTGACTATCCGGTATTTGAAATGTCATCCTCTCTTCTATTGGAGGATAATTCCCTCCTTCAAATAGTATCGGGTAATTTAATCGTTTATACATAAAGAAAAGTTGACCTTCACCTATAAATTCTCTTCTAGCATCATTAATCAATATATCATATAACTCTGATTGACCGCTTATTGCTAAGATTTGTCGTTTACAACCCTTTCCCGAACGATATTCTTTAAGTAATCTTAAAGACTCATCAACGTCTCCCATTCGATAATAATACTCAATTAACGTATAGTATATCTCACTCATTCTAAAAATTGGAATAGCTCTACCCTCCACATTGTCAGTCATGTCACTATTAACCATACGATATTTTAAAGAATTTCCGTATCCTTCAACTTCTCTTTCAATTAAATAGAGTCTGTAATCATCCTCGTCTTCATAAAAAATATTTACTACATCACCTATAGGTAATGTGTTGGATGCGTAATAATTTTCCACTGTATTCAACAAGTTTCTATTGTAAAAAGAAAATGGACTTTCAGATAAATATTTCTTCTGTCTAGAAGCTAAAGCTCCTGAATAATCACTTGAAGAGCTGAAGTTAAAATACCTTCTATCGCTTATTATGAACTCATCATAAAAATGTTTAGCAAATATAAATGCATTTTCATAATCACCCTTGTAAAGATGTACTCTAGATAACAAAGCAATGACAGCACAATAATTCATTCGGAAACCTCTTTTAGAGAAAAATTCTCCCCCATCAACTGTCCCCAGTACTGATCCATCATATCTGGCCGTTCTTGAATTTATAGCATTCCTATTCAAAATTGTATCATGAAAGGCCAATAAATTTTTTGCCTTTAATAAATCATCTGTAATCCTCTTTAAAGTTTCAACCGTTGTCAACGGAATGGTTATTTGCGAAGGATAAATATCATAATAAGGTACTAAAGTTGCGTTTAGGTCATTCATGACGGACGGGGCAAATAATCTCAACCAATCTAAATGCAACATAGCTCTCAGTGCTAACGCCTCGCCTTTTATAACATTTCGCCCGGTTGTATCCAATGTAAATAAGGATGGTTGAACATTTTCTATCTCATTTAATAAAATATTACAATTGGCAATTGCATTATAAGATTGGGACCAAACACTATTTATTAAGGGTAGTATCCGTTCACTTTGATAAAGATAACGCATAGCACTTTGCTCTACTATATTAGTTGCGCTAGCATAATTTTGTGCAATACAACTTAATAATCCCCAACTTAATGTTTTGCCATAAAGAGATGGCTCCGAACATTTCTGATATATTCCGTTTAATGCATTATGAAAACCAACCTCATTAGAAAAAACAACATCTTTAATTATCTCACTTTTTGGTCGTACCTCTAGCCATTTATTGCACGAGATTAGTGATATGGTCAATATTGGTAGTATAAATAATATTTTTTTCATAGCAAATCTTGGTTAAAATGTTAGTCTTAAATCAAAACTAAAAATCCTTGCGTACGGATATGTTGTTCCTCTCTCCCTTTTTATAGTTGAAAGATATAATACATCATTCATGTTAAATTGTAGTTTTAATTGGCTCATGCTCATTCTTTTTACGAATCCGTCTTTCTTTGTCCACGCCAGACTCAAAGAATTAAATCTGAAAGTATTATTGTCTTGTACAAACCTGGAAGTAGGGCGCGTATAAGCAGAACGGTCTGCAATATCTTTCAAAGGGGTAATGTCTCCTATTGCTCTCCATCTATCCGTTAGTACTCTCCTATCTGCATTATAATTATAAAGATTAACTGATTCAATTTTCATAGGGATTGTAGTGTTATAAGCCTGCCCACCATATTCGTACAAAAAGCTCGTAAACATACTCAGGCTATTCCATTGAAAATTAAATCCGAATGCCCCCTGAATAATTGGTAATTTATTTCCTAAAATTTGCTGCTCATTAGCCTCCCAATTAAAAGTGATTGTCCCATCTCTTCTCACAAAAACTTCCTTGCCGCTTGTTGGATCTATCCCTAAAGATTTCATACCAAAAATTGATGTTGTTGAACCGCCTTCTTCATATTTAACAAAAGGTTTTGCATACTTTTCATCATTTGAGCTTATTGAATAATTTTTTGTGTAATATTCATCTACTTTACTGTTATAGTGTTTCAAAGAGTTTGCAATTTCCAATATCTTATTATTATTATGAGCAAGATTACCAAAAATGGCAAGAAACAAATTTTTCTTTTTAATGATATCTGATCTAATATCTAATTCAAATCCTGTATTTTCAACCTTTCCCATATTATCATAATAAGTTGTAAAGCCATACGATGAAGGTACGGTTATTTGAGAAACCATATCTATTGTTTTAGCATAATAATACGCAGGTTTTAAGTATAGTAGCCCATTTTTAATGTTTATTTCAAGCTTTAAATCGTAACTCTTCTTTTTCTCCCAATTTAATTGAGGATTTCCCATAGCATTTAACACTATTCCCATACCCGTGGCATACCAAGTGTCAGAGAAGATTTTATAAATGTCTTTTGCGGCATAAGGAGGGAAATTTAATTTACCGGTTTCTCCGGTTGTAGCTGTTATTTTCAACTGTGTTAAATATGGGTGATTTTGTAAAAAAGGATATTTATGAATATTTAATCCTATACCTAGCGACCAAAAAGGAGCATATTTTTTCTCCCAACCAAATTCAGTTGAACCATCAACTCGAACAGAACCATCAAAAAGATAAATATCATCATATGAGTAATTAATTCTGAAGAAGCTTCCAAACAATCTCGTATTATTATCTAGCTCCAACGGTTTACTACTAATCTCCTGTGCAAACATAATCGAACTCATATTTCCCGAAGGAAAACCTTGATATTTTGCAATTATTGAAGATACTTTTGTTTCATAACTATTAAAACCTAAAGATGTACTTATGTGATTTAATCCAATTGAACGATTGTATAAAAGTTGTAAATTTGTTGTCCAATTAAAATTATTACCATCTGTTTTTGTTAATTCTCCTTTTGCCTTATCAGCATATCCTATAGCATATCTTCCGGAAAGAGGATCAAAGAAGACCTCCTTAGTATTAATCTCTTTGACAAGTCCTATTTGTCCTTTAAAATTTAGATATGCATTGGGACGCCAGTCTATAACTAAATTATTGGAAAATTCTTGACTATCGCCTTTAGAGAAATTTTGTGTCATACTCCCTTCATACATGGGATTTACATAATCAGTTGACGTTAAATACCATCTTGGGAAAGTATATACATATTCCCCATAAGAGTCATATAATTCATTATACGGAGCCTGTTTTACAAAATCAGCAAATGTACCATAGGGTGAATCTTTCGAATCAATTTTATTAAATGAAGCCCTGTTAATTATCATTAATTTTTCAATTCTATAATCAAGTCTTAGCTCGGCACCTAATCTATTGCGATAGTCTTTTTTCATCACCCCTTTCTGTTGGTCATAAAGAAAATTAATCCCATAACGAATATTGTTACTACCACCGTCAATAGCTAGACTGTGTTTATGATTATATCCTACCCTTAATGGTAATGATAGCCAATAAGTATTGACTCCTTTTTCTATTGCATTTTGTTTATCTGCTATTTCTTTGTATAAATGTCTTACACCTCTTTGACCACCTGCCGGATCAGGTATATAGTATCCCGACAATATCTCTGCTTCAAGTTTTTCCCTAGCATCAAAATAATCATAACTATTTAAATCTGGTACTGATAGATTGCCCATTAAACTATAAGCTATATTAAAAACTCCTGCTTTAGGCGCAATTGTCTCAATTACAATTACTCCATTTGATGCTCTAGAACCGTATACAGCTGTGGCTGCTGCATCTTTTAGAATAGTTATACTATGAATTCTGTTTGGATCCATATCGTATATCTTTGAAATACTCACAGTAAGACCATCAAGAATAAATATTGGTAAACTTGGATTAGACTTCATTTTAACTTCCGATATATCTTCTATATCTAAATCCACAATTCCCGATTGTCCTCTTATATAAAAATCAGGAATTACATTTGGATTGGAGCCCATTGCATTATTTTCCATTATCCTAAAAGAAGGATCAAAAACTTGAAGAATTGAAATCACATTTCGGCTTGCAACCTCTTTAATTTGTTCGCCACTAACTCGGGTGGCACTACCCGTATAAGATTCTTTTCTAATATTCTCATAACCTGTCACCACCACATCGTCAAGGCTCATAGGCATATCTTCAAGTGTTATTATATACTCTTTTTCTCCGGTAAGAATCCTATCATCCATTATTTCATTTATCTTGATTTCTCTGCTCCTCATACCAATATAACTGAAAACTAAAATAGGATTATCAATTTCAGGAATTTTTATCGAATATTTTCCGTCACTATCTGTAAAAGCTCCTATTCTCGTCCCCTTTACAATTATATTAACTCCTACAAGAGGTTGGTTTTTATTATCAACTGCCCTCCCTATTATGGTAATGCTCTCTTTAACTTGTTGTTGACGTGATGTTTTTTTAATTAACAGTACTTCATTTACCTTTTCATATCTTAGGTTTGTACCTTTTAGAATATGTTCAAGCACCTCTTCTATTGTAGCATTCTCAAATGAAACATCTCCACATTCAAGGTCCCTGACACTATTAAGATCATAAAGTATTTTAACTCCCGGCAAATTTTTGATTTGATTTAATGCATCGACTAACGAAGCTTTTTTAATCGATATGGTGATAGGCTTCGGTTGTCCGGCAACAAAAGCACCGAATCCCACGTTGGATGAAACGAGTATCACTGCCAGAGATAATACCTTAAAAAACAGCAGGGGATTACCCCATCTTAATGGAATTTTTTTTCTCATAATTTAAAAATTTAGTTATTAGGTAACACCGTTTATTTTAGCTTTCTTTTTTTTAATAATTACATCTCTATCTTTTACAATAAATTTAATATCTACCTGTGCTTCAAACAATTTTACAAACGAATCAATGTTCTTATACTTATCTAAGCTTCCGGAAAACAAAATGCTTTTTATATCGTCCGACTCATACATAACAGTTAAGTCATACCACCTGGCAAGGATTTTCATTATCTCTTCAAAAGGGAGACTCTCAAATTGAAAAAGTTTATCTTTCCAGCTCACATAATTTTTCACACTTACATTACTAACTTTTTGGGTACCAGACGAAAAATGATAGATAAGTTGCTGACCTGGTAAAAGAATAGTCTCTTCTCCTTGAGCTACTTTAAATGAGACTGCACCTTTTACAAGAGTCGTATATCTATAATCGTCCTCTGCATAGTCCTTAACATTAAATTGTGTTCCAAGTACAGTTATATCGCCTGAATTAGTGTTGACGATAAAAGGTTTCGATTCATCTTTTGCAACTTCAAAATAGGCTTCTCCCTCTAACCAAACAACTCTCTTTTTTTCCGTAAATGATATAGGATATTTTAGTTTGGAATCAGCATTCAACCATATCTTTGTACCATCCGAAAGTATGAGCGAATACTCGCCTCCCCTTGGCACAAGAAGGGTATTGATTAATATCTTTTTGGACAGCTCTTTTTGTGTATCTTTCTCATATTCTACTCTATTAGATTCGATACTTATTATTTTTCCCCCTTCCTTAAGAATACCCTCTTTTAAATTTAAACCTCCTAGATTTATCTCCTTCCCGCCATCAAGAATTAAAAGAGCTTTTTTTTCTACAGGTTTAATATTTGAAAAATCAGCAATAAGCTTAATATCAGGCTTATTAGAACTTATAACTCCATTAAACAGATATAAAATAATTACAATTGCAGAGGCTATTCCCACAGACCAACCAGATAGAGTATAGGCTCTTCTCTTAACCCTGTTCCCTCTGATTCTTCTCTCCATATCTCTTCTAGCCTTTTGGGTATCAATTTCCTTATATTTATGATAAGTCTTTATCAACAACTCTCTATTTTGCAATCTTTTAAATAACTCCTGATTCTTCGCCGATGCTTGCAACCAAAGATTCAGGTAAGATTGCTCCTCTTCTGTCAGAGTATTGAATTCTCTTTTAACAAGAATATTTATAATTTTTTCTAATTCCATACTTGGCAATATTTTCTATGAATTAATACAATAGTTTTGTCTCATTATCATCCTTTCGCATATTAGAGACGCTTAAAAGTCGAAAAAGGCTCAAATAATTTTGACATTTTTATATCTTTACAAAAATCTCTCTTTTGATGCAATTTGATAGAGGAATAATTGATTCTTTTAAAAAAGGCAATCTTGAGCCGTTTTATTCTCACACCTATCCTGCAATGCTTATATATGCAAAAAGGCTATTAGGTGCTGGCTATGAGATGTATGCAGAAGATTGTGTTCAGAATGCCATATACAAAACATGGAATAAAAGAGATATTTTTTCTGAGTCAAGTTCTCCAATTACATTCAGAGCATATATATATAGGTGTATCTTTAATGAAATTATGGATATTAAACGGGCAAAATTCCGTTTTAATAAATTTGCAGAACAGAGCACCGATACTCCGGAGTTTTTCAATTCTGTGATTGAGCAAGAGGTTACAATAGCCATTATTGAGGCAATAAAAAAATTACCTCAAAAAGAGAGAGAAGTTATTGAATTAAGTTATTTTAAGGGGCTAAAAAACAGTGAAATCGAAGAAAAATTAGGTATTTCTCTCTCCACTGTAAAACGTTACAAGAAAAGCGCTCTTGATTTCTTAAGGAAGAATATTCTCGAAACTATTACAATACTTATATCTATTATGCATAACCCCTCACCCATTACTCATAACAGCTCACAGTTCACTCATCATAATTCACCCATCACCCGCCACCATTCACAATCTTGCCGGGTCAAAGAGTTTACTGTCGGGCGGAGTTGTACTCTTTTCGGGGATAATTTCCAGTAACGACTTTCTTTGGGTCCTGTTATTTATTACCTCCATTTCAATTGCAATATAGGTGCCGGGACCGCTCTTCTCGAACTTTGAAATTAATTGAGTTCTCAACAAAGCTCCTTTTGCGTCGTAGAATTCCACTTTACGGCAGAGGTTGTCGTTTTTGGTTATATATGAAACCTTTTTAGTGAATCCGCTCTCTTTGGCAACCGTCGCATCTTTAGCTATTGACTCAATTATCCAGCAGACCTCGTTATTGATAGATCCGCTCCCTGTTAATGTATGCCTGTAATCATCTGTTGAGGGGCGGCTCATATCGGAATTGAGAAACTCCGATCCCATGAATTGTGAGGCTTTTTCAGAGCTTACCACTCTTCTGCTCTTCCTAAGAGATGGTAAATAGATCCACATATCGTCGCCTTTCTCTTTATAGTCATGAATTAACATTGCAACTCCCTTTTGATCGGGGGGAGAGGTGATTCTCATAACCATTTTGGTAACCTCGGGAGTACTTAATGTTGATGATTCCATCTCTCTGACTCTCACTGCACCATTTGGAGCAAAGGTTTTAAGAGAGATCTTCATTGTTATACTCTTGTAATCAACCAAATCGGAGGATTTTTTTATAATCTTACAGGCCTCTTCACCCTCTTGTGCCGGTATTGCGCCTCTGCCAACAGCTAAAAGCGGAAGGCTTCCCGCCATAAGAAATGAGACAAAGGAGAGTAGTACAAGATTTGTTTTACACTTATTTATGCGTAGGATTTTTATAAATTCTTTCATAACTTATTAATTTATAATTATTTTATATGTCTTTAATTATATCTTTATTAGGATTCGTTAAAAATTTTGGTTTAATGAGGAGAGAGAGTGCCGGTATAAGTAATAGTGCACTCATAAGGCATAAGAAAAGTGACAGGATAATAAGGAGCGCAAAGTTTCTAATCATTGGAAATGCCGAGGCAAACAGTACCGAAAACCCTGCCATAACCGAGAGTGCATTAATGGTTATACCTTTTCCTGTATTGGTAATAGCCAGTGTTAATGCCTGGGCAAGAGTATGCCCTTTTGTTGTCTCACTTTTTGTCCTCCAAAAGAGGTGAATGGTAAAATCAACCCCTAACCCTATTGAAACCGAAGAGATTAATGTTGTTACAATATCCAGCTCAATCCCTAATACAGACATTACTCCAAGAGTTGTTATCACTGCAAAAAAGAGTGGCAGTGACCCTATAAGCCCTGCAAAATAATTCTTAAATATCAGGGCTAATAGCAGGAATATGACCACAAAAGCAAAAAGAAGCGACGAATACTGTCCATATACTACAGAGCGGTTCATTTCATATTCAAGGAGGCTGAACCCTCCTATAGTGATATTTAATCCACTCTTCTCAACGTATTTAGTAACCTCTCCGATTAACCTCTTTGCCTCCTTCATACTATTAGCGCTGTATTGAACCCGCATTAAGGCATTTTCAAAATCAAAATCCACATAGTTCTCCAGCTCCTGAGGTGAAGCATTCATCATAAAAAGTTCTAAATACTGAGCAGACATCTCCCTTGTTTGCGGGAGTTTGCCATATAGTGAATCCTCTGGGTTTAAAAGGGCTTTGCCAATCTCTTTAAGAATATCTGTAATTGAGACAGCCGCTCCCACCCCGTGTATTGATTCCAGATTACTTTGGAGAAACTCAACTTTTTCCAGTAAACAGGGATCAACAATCTCACCATTTATTGCAAGATTAATATATTTACTGCCTCCAAAACTGTTATCCAAAATAGCCGTTCCCTGTGAAAACGGATGCTTTTTAGGCAAGATAGTGCCTGAATCCGGTACAACCTTAATAAATGGTATCGTTACCAGCGAAAGTAACACAACGGATATAAAAATTACCAATATCCTTTTGGGTCTTGAGATTACACTTGATGCAGCACTCCTGAGAAACTTGTCAATTATATTGAACCTATGACTCCTCCTGCTTTTTTTGATCTTTGCCGGATTAAACCAGGAGATACTTGCGGGAATATAGAGCAGGCTCAAAACCAAAGCAAAAGCAATGGATAGGGATACGATCAACCCCATCTGCCTTATAGGGCCAAGTATGTGCATCATCAACCCCATCACTCCTGCAATTGTTGTAAGTCCACACATAGTGACCGGTTTACTCAGGAAGTTATACAATTCCGAAGCAACCTCACCGCTTGGCCTTATCCTGTCTCCGTTAAGTTGGACCTCTCTGTAACGGGAGACAAAATAGATCCCGTAATTATTAGCTATAGCAATCATCATTACAGGAACAAGCACCCCAATAATACTTAACTCCCATCCAAAAAGAGGGATAAGCCCCATCGCAAAAACCGTACTGAATATAACAACCGAAAAGGGCAAAAACATCGAACGCAGCTCTCCCAGTAAAATCGTGAGAAGAGCGAGCATAGCCAGCAAGGCTAAAGGTAAAAGCAAAGCCAAATCTGCGCTAATCTTCTTGTTCGCCTCCTCTCTTAACAGAGGCAATCCCGTATAGATTATTTTTCCGTCAATAGGGTTTTGTGCCAGAATACTCTCCAATTCACTGACAAGCGACGAGTCCGGGACATTGGTGTCATATCCGGCGATAATCAGTGTTTTATCAAATTTTTCCGAGATTATACTTTTGTACACAAGCCCATTAGATTTAATGTCATCTTTAAGGATCTCTTTCTCTTCATCAGATAGATCATAATCCTCAATTAATGGCCGTGTTATCAAAAAGTCATCTTCATTTTCAAAATTAACAACAGTCGTTACAGATACTACATCTCCAAACTTTTCGGAATTGGCCAGTCCATCGCTTATATTGTCAATGGCCGAAAGGAGCGATTCATTAAAAATATCATCTGCCTCTACAATTATAGCCACCTTCTCGCTTCTGTTAAACAAACTCCTTACTTTATCATTATTCTGCCTGGAAACCATATTCTCAGAAAAGTATGACTCCAGGTTAGAATTGATCTTAATCTGAGTCAAAGGAATTATTATAAGCAGAACCACCAAAAGTGTGGTAAAAACAATTGCCCATCTGTATTTAACAATTTTCTCTCCAATATTCATCAGCTTAATTATTTGAAGATTTAAAATGATATTTTTATTTGTGCAAAAACTGCATTAATTATCCCTTTTGTGTAATAGTACGGCGTCTTCTCTTTCCCCGACAGATAATTAAATCCAAGGGTTGCAGATAGGTTATCGGTCGCTCTCCACTCAAATGCTCCTCTTAAAAGCCACTCTTCTGATGTTATATTATATAACGAAGTGAGATCAAACTTCAGAATATCATTGGCAAATGAACGCGATAGTGTAATTCCGGCTGCATGGTTGTACTCCTCTTGTTGGCGAAAAATTCTCCTGTTAAGCATAGCAAATTCATATTTGGCCATTTCCGAACCATACTGCAACATTGCCATAGGGTCTGTTGGATCTGTGATTTGCGGAACAGCAAGATCTTTAAACTCCAATGTCTTTTTAAGTGAGTATTCGGCCAGGATTGTAGTATTCAAAATTGAGGTCTCTAAGCCCACAGCTACCTCAACGGACGGATATGGTATATGTATCTCCTGCTCGTAATCTTCAGTAATATTCCATGCACCCTCACCTCTAAGTATAACCTGACCGAGTCCTATTTCTGCATTTGCTCCCACTGTGTTCTTTAGATAAGGAGCTGCACTATTTTCGATTGAGACAGAGTTTGCACCGGTTGGAGTGAAGGAGAGCATTTTAAAACCGTAATCGGGATCATATCCTCTAAAGTAAGTGAGAGAGAGATCTACATTTCTAAACGAAAAATCGAGATTTGCAGCTATTGAACCATTTTTAAGCGTTTTTGAGGGAAGCGCAGGGGATTGAAAAGCTATACCATCTCCAAGATTATAGAGATCAAAACGGTATTCAGATTCTTTATAAACAGGAATTAACAAAACTCCTGCCTTAACTCCCTTCCCCAATATTGTCTCAAACTTCACCATAAAGTTTGATAACCGTTGGTCGTCCGGATCACAAGTAAGAAAAAACGGATTAATTGGAGTTATCCCCCCCATTGGAGCAAATAACTCTGTTTTACTTCGGTTGATTATTTGGTTACCTACCAAAAAAGTAACTTTCTCTCCCTCATAGCCCGCATAGGCCTCCTTTATCTCGGGGACAATATATCTCTCCCCAAAGTTCAATCCTGCCCTAAGCCTGACGTCAGCAAAAAGCACAGCGTTATCCTTCCTGTAACTCCCCTTCACACTCGCCTCTGTAAAGAGGGATGCAAATGGATAATCCTTACCCCCGCCATAAAATGAACCTCTCACCCAGCCACCTATTTCTTTCTCCTGTGACATAAGTTGAGAACTAAAGGTTGCAAACAAGAATAGAGCAACCATCTTTACCATTAAAATATCAAATCTTCTCATTGCTTATAATTTACCTGAATTTAACATCTAAAATCCCGGCCAATTATAGGCAGATTTGAGAGGCAAATAATCTTATTTTAAAAAGTCAAACCAATTAAGATGTCCGACTTTTAAAATTCAGAGCATTTTTACGATATTGCGTGGGAGTTAAACCCGTCTCCGATTTAAAAAAACTGTAAAACGAGCTCTTGCTGCTGAATCCACACTCATATCCCAGTGCATCTATAGAGTATGGCAAGCTTTCGGCAGAGAGCATCTTTTTCACAGCCTCCACCCGATGGCGGTTGACCCATTGAAAGAAATTTTGTCCCAGCTCCCGGTTAAGCACCTCTGTCAACTGGTACTTTGGTATTTTGAGGGCAGAGGAGAGTGAATCCATTGAAAGAGCAGGATCAAGATATGGTCTCTTTTTTTCGAAATAGTCAACAATCTTCTCCTTTATGGCCTTTCTCTGCTCATCATTCAGGACCGAGCCTTTGTAAGGCCTATTAGCTACAGTTACTGCCTGTGGATTGAATAATTTTGTCAACTCTCTTTGTCTCAATCCGTAAAAACTTATGATATAGAGGAGTAAAAGTAGAATTGCTGTATTTATCGCCTCGGTAATATTTAAAAATGATCCGGAGAAAATCTCTGTTAATCCAGCAATTGGTATTGTAAAACAAAAGATTACATAGAATATTGTAATAAATAAAAGCCAGGTCAGGTTTTCGTTCTTTTCTATATTGGATATCTCACCTTTAAGTGCCATTCTATATCGGTGCACAATTATGATACTCAATGGTATATATACTATCCAGGAGAGTAGATTGACGGTAGCAAAGAGCATTCTGTAGAGATAATCCGGGCCTTGCGCAAAGAACTCTATCGGATTAAATGGAGTGTATTTTACAAAGGCCAAAGCCTCAAAAAGTACGAACGGCAGCAGATGCAGCAACAAGATAGGTTTCAGTTTGAATTTGTCGTTTGTAAGCGTCCTGACGTAAATATAAATAGAGGGGTTGAAAAGCAGAAACGAAGCTGTAAGAAGGGTGCCGCTAAAGATTCGGATGTAGGTGGCAGTGCTCAGGAATAGAACAGCCATCAAGAACAGAAAGATAGTCAAGACCCTGTCTGATATCGAAATTTTCTCTTTCGTAATAATTAGAATTGCCGCAAAAAGACTTTGCGCCAGCCCAATCCACGAAGCACACTCAAGCATATCCATAATATCTGCATTTGTTACAAATATAGTAATAAAAAACCGTCGGATTATTTTTAAATGGCTACCTTTGTTAGTTCATTAAATAAAAAGGATAGTGTAATTATGAAGAGTGTTAAAAGTTTATTGTTCATATTGCTGTTGCTAATATCAGTAAGGGGTTTAACCCAGGATTTTGACAGATATATGGTTAAAAAGCAGTTGGATTGCCCGGACATCTCTCTTAATAGCGCAGCGCTCTTCGAGAAATATTATACAGAAAATAAGATCGATTCTGCAAAAACTCTTTTAACCTACTGGCAAAACAGATGCGGCCTGAGAGAACCTGTTCAGAGGGCAAAGTTGTTACTGGCTCTGCAAGAGAACAGTTTTCAAGATTCGATTCTGGCAGAGAATGTTCTTTTTCATCTTTTCAACTTCAAAAATAGGACAGACCTTATAAGAGGTGAAGCGTATCACACTTATGATGACAATAGAGCCTATTTTGGGTATATTCCCTTAGGCAGGGAGTTCGATCTGTTCACAAAAAAATCTTTTAATAAACTGAAAGAGAAATTTGAAAGTAATAGCATAGAGTATCTGTTATGTGAATTTTACGGTGATAATTGTGATACGATCTTTTCAAAAATTCAAACCGGTGCATATCCAAACTCAATCCTCACCAAAGAATATTACAAGGAGGTGAATAAATTTATCAATTTGCCGGAGCTCCATATGTCATTCATTACTGGAATCTGGATACCAACCGGAAAAGCTGCCAAGTTAGGCCTACATCCCGAGTTGGGCTATCAAATGGGAATTAAACGGAAAAAGATGAATTACGATATAATAATGAGCTTTAAATTTGGTAAAGCAGCTAACAGTTACATAGCTTTTAGAAAGGAGAGCGGTGAATATGAAGAGACTAACCACTTTTTTGGAGGACATATCGGTCTCGATATTGGTCGCGATATCTACTCCAATCGTAACCGTGAGTTGCAGCTTGTCGGAGGTATCGCTTTTGACGGATTTGACGCATTAAAAGGTGATGTTGATAAAAATATCAAATCGGTATCTGTCTCTTCTTACAACTTCAATATTGGTGTGGCTTACAGATATTATATAACAAGTAGCCTTTATCTCGGACTAAGAGCCAAATACAACATAGTTGATTATACCAAAAGCGGCGTGATAGATTTCACCGGAAACCCAATTACAATACAATTCTCAATTGGTGGAGTCAATAACCTACTCAAGCACGATAACTTAAAAATACTAAAGTATAAGTTAAGAAGATAGAAATTAAACAGTCATTATCTCCTTCTCTTTTTGTGCGATAATTTCGTCCACTCTTTTGTTATAATTGTCTGTCTCTTTTTGAGCTGAAGCCTCTCCGTCTTTAACTACATCTTCCGGAAGACCCTCTTTCTGATATTTTTTAAGGAGTTCAACAGCCTCCCGTCTGGCATTCCTTATACTAATTTTTGCTGTCTCACCGTCATTCTTAGCCCTTTTAACCAACTCTTTACGTCTTTCTTCGGTAAGAGGAGGGACATTAATCCTAATCTGTTCTCCGTTGTTTTGAGGAGTGAATCCAATGTTGGCAGCCATAATGGCCTTCTCAATCAGGGGGATCATCTTCTTTTCCCAAGGCTGTATAAGCATAGTTTTAGCATCGGGGGTAGTTATACTAGCCACTTGCGGAATGGGAGTCAGAGTACCGTAGTAGTCAATCATTATACTATTAAAAATTGCAGGATTGGCCTTGCCGGCTCTGTAGCTTTTTAACTCTTCATCCAAAAACTGAATGGCCTTCTCCATCTTTTCACCTGCCGCTTTTACTATCTCTTTTTGTGTATTTATATCCATAATTCACATTTTTAATATTCAATATTCTTAATTCTCAGTTTAAAAAGAGTCTGCTATAACCGTCCCTATCTCTTCTCCATTAACCACCTTGAGTAAATTACCGGCGAGATTCATACTAAAAACTATTATTGGGATCCTATTCTCTTTACACAATGTAAATGCAGATAAATCCATAATTTTAAGATTATCGGCAAGAGCTTTGTCGTAAGTGAGAGTTTTATATTTAACAGCATTTTTATCTTTTTCAGGGTCGGCACTATACACACCATCTACTCTTGTTCCTTTTAACAAAACGGATACTCCAAGTTCGGCGGCTCTAAGCGCAGATGCCGAATCGGTCGTAAAAAAGGGATTTCCCGTGCCGCCGGCAATTATTGCTACCCCACCCCTGTTCAACAATTCTAAAGCCTTATCTCTCATATAATATTCTGCATAAGGCTTCATAGGAGTAGATGTAAACACCTCTGCTTCAATTCCTACATCTTTTAAAAACAACGAAAGAGCAATACTATTTATTACAGTAGCAAGCATACCCATTTGATCACCCCGTACTCTGTCAAAGCCTTTATTAGTACCAGAAAGTCCCCGGAAAATATTGCCTCCCCCAATAACAATAGCCACACCTACCCCGGCTGACACAACATCGGCTATCTCTTTCGAATACCTTTCGAGGGTTGTTTCATCAATTCCGCTCCCCTTATCACCTCCCAGGCTCTCTCCACTAAGCTTGAGAAGTACTTTTTTATATTTCATTATTAATGAGATTAGTGAACAAAATTAGCTAAAGATTATGAAAATACCAAGTAAGAGACTATATTTGCGAAGCTTTATAAGGGCGTAATTTTATTATAAATTGTTAAGAAAATGGCAAATATCTTCACCTCGTCCATAGGCAAAAAACTCATCATGAGTATCACCGGACTCTTCCTGATTCTGTTTCTACTTATACACTTGGTCGCCAACTCGGCCTACCTTCTTGGAGAAGAGGCATTTGATGCAGTTATTGAATTTATGGGCTCACCGGTTATTTTGGTAATGGTACCTGTTCTGGCAGCAGGATTCATCATTCACATCCTGTACGCTTCGTTACTTACCCTTTATAACCTTAAAGCGAGAGGTTCACAAAGGTATGCCGTATCAAACAAGGGAGCAACCGACTCATGGGCATCAAAGAATATGTATGTTCTTGGTATTATCATTGCCGGAGTTCTTATTTTTCATTTAACACACTTTTGGGCAAAGATGCAGCTCGCAGAGTTCACCGGAGGAGATGCTCAAAACGGTAATGAACTCATGCATCTGACTTTTGGCAATACCTGGATTGTCATCTGTTACCTTATATGGTTTGCAGCGTTATGGTTCCACCTGACTCATGGTTTCTGGAGTGCATTCCATTCAATTGGGGCAAACAACCAGAAATGGATTAACAGGCTCCGCGTTATATCTTACATTTATGCAACTCTGATATTCGCAGGTTTTGCTACAATTGCCATAACTGCTTGGATAAGAGCCTGATTTTCAAATAAACAGATCGCGTATTATACCGTCTGAAAAGAAGAACTTTTTAGGCGGAATTTTTATATATCCCCTCTTTTCCACAAGATTCCCCAGTTTAAGATGCCTGGAGAGAGCTTTAAAAAATTCATCCGGGACTCCAAAGGACGATATATCATTCAACATCTGTACTTCTATACCCTTTGTCTGCCTTAGAGAGAGCATGATATACTCATTAAATTTATTGACTGGCGTTAACAACTCCTCTCTCTTACATCTGCTCTCTTTTGCAACCTCTGTAAGGTACCTGGCTAAGGAGCTGCAATTCCAATAACGCCTTACACCATCAAAAGAGTGAGCAGAGGGACCAAAACCATAATAAGGGGTAAAGTTCCAGTAATTACTGTTATGTTTTGAAATTGCACCATCCATGGCAAAACTTGAAATTTCATACTGTATATATCCTGCCCCTTTCAGGACTCTCTGCAACAACAGGTACTGCTCCAATGATTCAGAGTCGGCCGGATGATTATACTTACCTTTTTCAATAAGTTTATGAAGAGTTGTACCCGGCTCTACGCTTAACTGATAAGCTGATATATGCTCCGGGTTAAGATCAATTGCTTTTTTCAGTGCCTCCAGCCAAATCTTTCTTGTAAGGGCTTCAAATCCAAATATAAGATCTATACTTATATTTTTAAATCCTGCCTCCCTTGCATTTTTAAAAGCCAAAACAGCTTGCTCCGCATTATGACGGCGGTTCATAAAATCAAGATGCTCATTGTTAAACGATTGAACTCCTATACTAAGTCTATTGAAGCCTTTACCTAATATTTGCTGTGCAAACTGCAAAGTCATATCATCGGGATTCACTTCAATAGTAATTTCGGGTTCAATTTTTCCGGTTCTCTTTACTGGAAAGTCTTCAATGTATAACCTGTAAATTGTATCAAGTATCTCTCCAAGAGCGTCAGATGAGAGTTGAGACGGAGTACCGCCTCCAAAGTAAATAGTTTCAATTGATTCTCCTCGTTTAATAATATCAGGAGCCCGACGTTCCAGCTCTATCTTGAGAGCATCTATAAACAGCCCTTTTTTCTCTCTGTTCTTAACAGAATAGAAGTCACAATAGGTGCAGAATTGCGAACAGAATGGAATATGGATATATATCCCGGCCAAGATTCTATCTTAAAAGCAGATCGGTACTTCCCAGCTTTGACTCTTCTGTATAGATGTCAACATTATAAACACCCTTTGTGAACTTGCCGCTATCATTGGCGTAGAAAACACATACTTCCAACTCACTTCCCTGGTAATCAACCTCCCTTACTGCAGAGTATAACATCTGTTCTCCATCCACACTAAAGATATTTTTTTGTGAGCTTGTCATTAAAAATCCATCCGGACCTGTTATCCTAATGTAAATTTTTCGAAGCCCCTTTACGGCAATAGAGTTTTCAATAAGATTCAGACAGGTTTTAAGCTTAACTACCCTGCTGCTTCTGTCGGTATCCTTATCAGATGAGTTAATAGCAGTGAGCACAAAACCTCTTCCCTTTAAAACAGAGCCCACTTCAACCTTTTTAGCATACTCGTCGGTTGTTGTTTTTAACTCTTCGTAACGCTGCCTGGTCTTTTTAACTTCATCACGTGCCAACGCCGCATCTTTTCTTAAAGAGATATTGAGTGTATTAAGAGAGTCAATCTGAACTATATAGCTTCTCATAATACTTCTTAAGGTACCCAGCTCTTTCTCGTAATCCCTTATTTTTGCTCTGTTGGTTGCTTCTGTTTTTTGGACCCGCTCAATAAGCTGCTCTACTTTCTCTCTCTCCCTTGAAAGTTCAGCATTCAAACTATCATTATTAGTGGTAAGGTTTTGATAATCTTCTTTTAACTGATACATTGCAGTAGTTAATTCATCTTTCTCTGTATTGAGCTCATCAATTATACCACCTCTGTCAATCCATATCCAAGTCAGTACAATTGCCAGCACCACCGCAACAGCAGCAAGTGCAATTACTAATCCCTTTAAATTTTTCTCGTTTCTCATCTTATAAAAGTATTTGTACCATACATCTTTTACAAAAGTAGAAATTTTATCCTATATAGAATAGATTATTTTCTTAGCTTTGTTATCCCGATCCCGTTAATTTACTTATCAATTGAAGTATCAGAATATGACAAAGCTTGTTGCCGGAATAGATATTGGAGGAACTAATACAGTTTTCGCACTTGTGGATGAAAGAGGCACTGTTCACAATTGCCGCACATTCCCAACAGAGAAATATTCCGTTTTTGACGAATATATCTCGGCCTTGTCTCAGGGTATCAGAGCTCTCTCTTCTGAGCTGGATATACCTCATGAGATTGCCGGGATTGGGATAGGTGCGCCTAACGGCAACTATTATACAGGATGTGTTGACTCTGCCGCCAATTTGCGCTGGAAGGGTGTTTTGCACTTTGCAGAGAAGATTAAAGCTCATTTTGAAGGGATCCCCGTGGTTTTGACAAATGACGCCAATGCTGCTGCAATAGGTGAAATGATTTATGGCGGCGCCCGTGAAATGAAAAATTTTGTTGTTATTACGCTTGGAACAGGTTTAGGCAGCGGATTTGTAGTAAATGGAGAGGTTATGTACGGGCACGACGGTTTTGCAGGAGAGTTTGGCCATGTTTCATATATGCGGAACAGCAGGCAGTGTGGCTGCGGCCGGAAAGGTTGTCTTGAAACTTTTGTCTCTGCTCCCGGATTAAAACGTAATATTTTTGAACTTCTCGCTACCGAAAACCACCCGAGCATTCTAAGAGATATACCATTCTCTCAGTTATCGGCCAAAAAGATTGCAGAAGCAGCTGTCGAAGGAGATATTATCGCAAAGATGGCATTCGAAATGACAGGCCGTATTTTGGGAGAGATGCTCTCCGATTTGGTAGCTTTCACCGTTCCCGAGGCAATTTTTCTTTTCGGAGGAGTGGCAAAATCGGGAGATTTAATTCTGGAGCCCACCCGTCGCCATATGGAGGCTAACTTATTAAGCCTTTGGAAGGGAAAAGTTAAGTTACTAATATCTTCGTTAGACGAGAATAATGCAGCAGTATTAGGTGCTGCAGCTCTTGCCTGGAAAGCTTTGATTAACGACTAAAATAATTGTGATATGAAATTTGATTTTAAACAATATTTAGTAAGAGTATTTAAATACTTTATCTATCTCTCAATAGTATTTGTCCTGATAGTTGCAATCTTTTCCGTTACTTCTAAAACCGGCTTCAAATTCTCTGTTCTTTTCAGAGAAGGAACTGAGTTACAGATTGCACTATTCCTGATTGTAATGTCATTGATATACCCTTTTTTCGGATACGCTGGAAAGAAGGTCTATCTCAACAAGAGCTTTCCTGATGACAAAGATAAAATACTTGATGTTATGGAAAGAAGCCGTTTTGACGTTGAATGTGAAAAAGAGAGCACTATCACTTTTCGTCATAAATCCCTTGTAGTTAGAGCTTTCCGCATGTTTGAAGATAGAATAGTATTAGATACCTCCGATAATCCTATAGTAATCAGGGGGCAACGCAAAGAGGTTTACCGTATAGCCCGTATGATTGAATATGCTGTTAGAGAAGAATAGTTAAAATTCCCTCTGCAAAAAAGACTATTTTATACTAAACGACAACAGGTGAATCTTCATTCCAGTTGCAAGAAACTGAGATTCGTAACGAGTTTTAACAGAGAGAATTTTATCGGCGCGGCCTGTTCCATAAATATCGTTATTTGCCTCAATAAGCGTCAAATCGTCCCTTGAGTTTACCAGCTCAAGAGTATATTCATATAGAAATGAGTTGTCAGTCTTAAGATGAATTAATCCTCCCAATTTAAGGAGATTCCTATATCTATCAATAAATGAAGGAGATGTCAACCTTTTATTTTCTCTCTTTACCTGTGGATCGGGAAATGTAATCCAAATTTCCGATACTTCGTTTTCATCAAATGCCGATTCGATAAATTCAATCCTACATCGGAGAAATGCTGCATTTGTAATACCCTCTTCGGTCACTGTCTTTGCTCCTCTCCACATTCTGGCCCCCTTAATATCTACTCCGATATAATTTTTATTGGTATTCATTCTTGATAAAGCTACCGTGTATTCACCACGTCCGCAGCCTAACTCCAGCACTATAGGGTTGTCGTTTTTAAAGTGATCACTTGCCCACTTACCTTTCATCTCATAATCCCGTCTGAACAACTCATTAAATTCCGGTTGATAAAGCGAGGGAAAGCTTTTGTTCTCCTCAAATCTTTTAAGCTTATCTTTTCCCATCCTTTTCAATTATAAAACCAATCTCTCCTGTCCTGGTACCATCTTCTACTTCAGCTATTTGCCTGACATAAAACTTCCATATACCGGGAATTGAGAATTTAATACCGCCTCTGTAACTCCATTTTATATCCCTCCAGCGTCCGGCATATACCCATTCATTTGCAGAGTTTCCAAAATGAACCGGAAGTTTCAGCGTATCTGCATACCTTCCTCCTTCCGGTACAACTATATCAACTATAACATTGAGATAATCTTTGGAATAAGTATCAGGAAATCTTGTGAAAATAGCAATATTATAATAACCCGCAGTATCAATAATATTAACCTCTCTCTTGAAACAGTATCCGGCAGGGTAGGTGCTGTTTTTTGCACAGGAGAGAAGAAGCGAGGCCCCTAATAAGAAAAGGAGAGATCTTTTCATTTTTAAGAATTATAATTCCCTCTTTTTTTATTCCCTCTATAGTTTTTAGCCTTTGTACCTGAACCTTTCTGTTTATTAGGTTGACTATCTTTGTCAAATCTGGAAATACTCTCCTCTCCTGCAGCGCTTTTAAACTCCGGTATTTTTGGAGCTCTTTTCGGATTCAGATTTGAAGCTTTCTCTCCTCTTCTGTTAAGGTTCAATACCTCTTTTACCTTCTCTGCGCTTAAAGGGAACATATTAGTCATACTGTTCTGCTCATAAGAAAACCACATAACCCCTTTAAGAGTGTCTGTTTTCACAAGATATGCAGGCCCTTCATCTGTCTCAAGAGGAGCTCTCACCTGAGGGATATTGGTGTGAGCATCAATATATGCAGGAGCTTCATAGTTTATACAACACTTAAGTTTACTGCATTGGCCTGCTAGTTTTTGAGGATTGAGAGAGAGGTCTTGTGTACGAGCAACTTGCGTGGTAATAGATTGAAAATCGGACATATATCTTGAGCAGCATAGCTCCTGACCACATACTCCTATTCCTCCTATCAGACCGGCCTCCTGTCTTGCTCCAATCTGTTTCATTTCAATTCTAATCCTGAACTCTTCGGCAAAGACTTTTATCAGTTGACGAAAATCTACTCTCTCATCGGCAATATAGTAGAAAATCGCCTTGGTACTGTCCCCTTGAAATTCGACATCGCCAATCTTCATGTTCAGGTTAAGTGAAGCGGCAATCTGTCTGGATCTTATCATTGTTTTGTGCTCGCGGGCAATGGCGTCCTGCCATTTTTCAATATCCTGTGGTTTTGCCTTTCTGAATATCTTTTTGAAATCGTAACTGTTGATATCAATGCTATTCCTCTTTAATTGTGCAAGCATTACAGGACCGGAAAGGCTTATTATACCAACATCATGGCCATTTACGGCCTCTACTACCACCACATCACCTACCTGAAGTTTCTGTCCTGAGCTGTCGCGATAAAAGAGTTTTCTGGTATTCTTGAACCTTACTTCGAAAAGATCGCTTGTTATCTCATCGGGGATCCCCTTTAACCAATCGTTAACACTCAACTTACAACAATCCCTGTTATACTCACATCTCAGCTCTCCCTGTGCATCCCTGTAAACTATGCCTCCCCGGTTACAATCATATTTTATATCCTTCTTTTCCATATTATCGACTACAAATATAGGAAAAAACGATTACTTAAATCTGCAAAGATGTAACGTGAGTTTACATTTTTGTCAATATCTTCCAGAGCTCTGTTAACTTCATCGTAGGCCCTTGTGTAAAATTCCGGATTAATCCGCTTACTCCAGGAAGATATTAACTCCTTTTGGGAATAGGGAGTGTTAGAGATCTCTTCCACTCCTTGTGATGTGATAAGAGACCTTCGTATAAATTCCAGCAGATACTCGCAGAATCTCCTTTGCCCCTCTCTTCCCATCTGAGATATCTCTTCCCAAAAAGAGATGATTCGCAGAAGATCTTTGTTAGCACAACTCTCTAGTAACTCATCTACAGAGTCTTTAAAATTACTGCTCTTCTCCTCTTCTGTAATAAGAGCTCTGGCTTTACTCAGGCTTCCGCCCGATATTCTTGCCCAAAAAAAGGCCTCCTCTCTGTCAAGATCAAACTCCTGTTCTAATTCCACAGCCAAAGCCTCTCTCTCAATTGGAGCCAATTTAAAGAGTTGACATCTTGAAATTATAGTTGGTATGATATTTTCCGGAGATTGGCTTACCATAAAAACATATGTCTCCGGAGGAGGTTCCTCAATTAGTTTGAGTAATTTATTTGCTGCCTCTTGATTCATCTTCTCCGGCAACCACATTATAATAAACTTTTTACCCCCTTCAAAAGCTCTCAGGTTTAATTTTCTGGTAATCTGTGCTGCCTCATGTACGTTAATTAATCCCGATTTGTTTCCCATTTTAATTTTGTCATACCACTCTTGCTCAGAAAAATATGAGTTTGCAATAACCTGCTCCCTCCACTCCGTGATAAAATGATCACTTACCGGTGGAGGTTGTGTCTTTGTTGAATTTACCGGTACGGCAAAATGTAAATCCGGATGGATAAGTTTTGAAATTTTATTACATGCTGCACAGCTCCCGCAAGAGTCGCCCCCAACTTTTGCCTGGCACATTAAATATTGGACATATGCGATAGCAATAGATAAAGCTCCATATCCTTCGCTTTCAGAAAAAAGAATTGCGTGACCCACCTTGTCATTGTCTGCTATAGAGACAAGCTTCTCTTTCAATTTATACTGACCAACTATTGAGGCAAACTGCATTTAAAAATTTTTATCCAAATATAACCATTTCACAATTTTTACAGTCAAAAGCGAGTTCAAATCTCTTGCCTCCGTTTTCAAGCCACAGAGGTTCATGGAGCCTGACTTTACTGCCCTCAGCAGGACAAGCGCCCATTTCGTACTTCAGGCAATATTTGCACCTCATAAGCTCTCCTTTTGAGGGAGCTTTAATTTCATAAGCCTCTTCACAGCTCTCTGCTCCCAGCTCTTTATAAAGTTCCCGGGAATATCTGTTTGATATATTTGCTCTGTAATCCTTATTCCCAACTTTAACAGAATTTTGACTTTTTTTATCTCCCGATTCATCGTATTTTATACGGGTAACCGGCATTTTATCAAGTTTACCGGCAACTTTTCTTCTAAGTTCATTAAGAACAGAAACAGGGTAGAAGAGAAACTCTGCCTCCCCTTTGAAATTGACGGAATAACACTCAACAAGCTTAAAATCATATATTGATGACCTTTTTTGAAACTGTTTAAAAAGGATCTCCTGTGCCGATCTTTGCTCTTTGGCTTTTTCAAATTTATCATTGAGGGATATTTCACAAATACGCCCGTCTTGCGACTTTGCCCGGAGGAATGTACTATCGCCTATCCGGTTAAAGCTAAGCTCCACCGGAATTAGCCGCTTAGGCATATTATTCACTAACTCTTTTTCAAAAAGATGATTATAATTTCTATAGATAACAGAACCTTTTTTTATGGAGGCTCTCTCATTAGTCACCACCTCGTTTGCTTTAGTAAAGCTTGCCCTTATCCCAACTGTTTCGCCCTCCGGAGAGACAATGACAAGTCCGTCTCCGTTTGAAATTACACTCTCAGATTGATATTTAAAAGTTAGATTGCCCCTTATATCTCTCCCGGCAGAGAGAACCATTCCCAATAACTCGCCTTTAGACTTTGCACTCTCTTCGCTACTCCATTTACTCCTTTCACTCTTGATAAAAAGGTTTGTATAGCCCCTGTTAAAGGTACTCTCTGGTCTTGGAGTAAAGCCTCCGTAGAGTTTCCCGTAAGAGGCGGTGCTGTATGATTTGTCTCTTTCAAGAAAATTATCGATAATGTTACGATAAAATCTCACAATATTCTTCACATAAGATTCGTTTTTCAATCTTCCCTCTATTTTAAATGAGGTAATCCCTGCTTTTATGAGGGCGGGTATATGCTCCGATAAATTTAAATCTTTAAGCGAAAGAAGAGGCTTCTCTTTGATTATCGTGCTACCCTTATTATCAATCAAGCTCCAGTCAGAACGGCATAGTTGTGCACATTCTCCCCTGTTTCCGCTCCTTCCGGTAACTTTACTGCTCATATAACATTGTCCGCTGTATGATACACATAACGCACCGTGTACAAAACTTTCCAACTCTACGTTGGTTTGCTCTCTAATGCGTGCTATTTGGTCAAGTGAAAGCTCTCTGGCAAGAATCAATCTTTTAAAACCGAGAGACTCAAGCAGAACAGCCTGTTCAACAGTACGTATATTAGTTTGAGTAGAAGCGAAAAGCGGAATTGGCGGGAGCCCTGCTTTTAAAAGGCCTAAATCCTGAATTATTAAAGCATCACATCCTATCTCATAGGCATGTTCTGCAAGATCCCTTGCTTTTGCTATCTCAGCATCATATAGGATAGTGTTTAAAGTTAGATAGACTTTAACCCCAAACTTGTGAGCATATTTGACCAACACCTCAATATCGGACATAGCATTGGCCGCCGCTTCGCGCGCGCCAAAAGCAGGGCCCGCAATATAAAGAGCATCGGCACCACAGTCAATAGCCGCAATGCCGATGTCTCTGTTTTTTGCCGGAGCTAATATCTCAAGCTCCCTTAATTGCACTTTAAGATTGATATTTTATATTCCGCCATCTGTTTGTATGTAGGGTCGTTGAGAAGCTGCTTGTAATATCCGCAAGCTTTCGAAGTATTCCCTTTTGATTCATAGCAAACAGCCAGATTGTATAATGTGCTGTTTTTATCCTTTGCATTGGGATCTACTGCATAATAGCACTCAAGGGCATTGATGGCTTCATCATATTTCTTAAGTTGAGCGGCAGAGAGACCTATTAGCTTATGTCCATTTGGAGACTCTGTGTAATCGTTCGATTTTTTTGCATTTGCATAAACTTCATTCCAGTTTTTTGCTTTTGCAGCATTAGCCGATCTAGTAAGGTAAATTACAGAAAGTCTCTTTGGCGCGGTCTCTACTTCGCCAAGGTCAATAGCCTTCTCGTAAGCTTCAATAGCCGCTGCTTCATCATCCTGTCTCTGCATAGCAACAGCAGTATAAAGATAGGCCTCTTTATTGTTAGAGTCCAGCTCAATCACCTTCTTAAATCCCGCAATAGCCTCGGCAAGTTTGCCGGCATTGAGATTGTTTGTCGCATTTGCCATTAGTAGCTGAGGAATGATATCTGTAGCCTCTTCGCTAACCCCTTCAACTGAATATGCCTTTGCTGTCTCTTTTGCTTTATTCAATTGAACCATCGAGTTATCAATATCCCCCGATGCGGCCAATGTTTTGCCGTAACGAAGATGTATTTGTGGTATTATTGATTTTGCCTCTTTCATAAGTTCATCTCCCTCCTCACCTCTCTCCTCAGGTGTAATCGCTTCCAGCATCTTCAGAGCTTTGTTAAACGACTCTATCGCAGTTGCGTAGTTGTTTTCACTAAGTGCTTTTGCACCCTCATTATAAATATTTGTTGCGGACTCCATATCTTGTCCGAACAGTGCAGTAATAGAGAAAAGGGCTGTCAGACAAAAAACGGTTAAGATTCGGATACTTTTCATTTCAATTCACTTTAATAATTATATCTTAGTTTTTAAATTTTCAATTCGGTGTAACCACAAAAATAAAAAATATATTTTAGTATGCAAAATTATTCTTTACATTTGTAAAATGTTAAGGTTTAATGCAAATCGCAATTTTTTTATGAGAAAATTATTTTTTATTACGGCTACTTTGCTTGTTTCTATAAGTATTTTTGGCCAAATACCACAAAAATTACCGCTCGATTCAAAGGTCCGTTCAGGAGTTCTCGAAAACGGTTTGACCTATTTTATTGTTAAAAATGCAGAACCGAAAGGACAGGCGGAATTCTTTATTGCACAAAAAGTAGGAGCAATTCAAGAGGAGGAGAATCAAAGAGGTCTTGCTCATTTTTTAGAGCATATGGCCTTCAATGGTACAAAAAACTTTCCCGGTAATAAAGTTATATCATATTTGGAAAAAATAGGAGTAAAGTTTGGCGAGAACTTAAATGCCTATACGGCAATTGATCAAACTGTTTACAACATATCTGCCGTACCAGCTCAAACCGATACTGTAATAGATGCTTGTCTGTTAATACTTCATGACTGGGCATGCGCCATTAATCTTCTGGAAGAGGATATAGATAAGGAGAGAGGCGTTATACGTGAAGAGCTGCGCACAACGAGTAATGCAAGGATGAGAATGTTTGAAGCGCTCTTACCGGAACTTATGCCCGGCAGTAAGTATGCACACCGGCTTCCGGCAGGTTTGGTTGAGGTGATTAATACATTTACCTATGACGAGTTAAGGGCATACTATAAAAAATGGTATCGCCCCGATCTTCAGGGTATAGTTATTGCCGGGGACATCGATCCCGATGCTGTTGAAAAAAAGGTAAAAAAGCTGTTCGGAGCTATACCTGCTCCTGTTAATCCCGCAATAAGAAGGGAATATGAGGTGCCTGACAATAAAGAGCCTCTGATTGCCGTCGCTTCTGATAAAGAGGCCCAGTCAACAAACATAATGCTTATGTACAAACATGATCCGCTTCCTGCTGAGCATAGGGCTACGGCAAGCATAAATGCTTATGATTATCTTAACACAATGACGGTTTCTATATTAAATGAAAGATTATCTGAGATTGCTCAAAAACCCGGAGCCCCATTTTTAGGCGCCTCTTCATATTATGATCTCTTTTTGACTTCACAAACCAAAGATGCCTTCACAATTGGAGCTATATCACGGGAAGATGGAATAGCAGATGCCTTTAAATCAATTACAACAGAGGCAGAAAGGGTTAAAAGATTCGGTTTCACATCTAGTGAATATGAGAGAGCAAAGGCAAATTATCTGAGCGAAATTGAAAGAGCATATAAGGAAAAAGATAAAAGAAGCAGTTCAGACTATGTAGAAGAGATTTTGAATCACTTCCTTACCGGTGATGCAATGCCCGGTATCGAAATTGACTACTCAATATCGCAACAACTTGCCTCTGTTATCACATTAGAACAGTTAAATTCTTACGCCAATTCACTTATAACTGATAATAATGTAGTTGTAGCTGTCATGATGCCTAAGAAAGATGGGGTAGAAGAGCCTGGTAAAGAGCTTCTTCTAAAAATCTATGAAGAGACTAAAAAGTCTGAGATAGAGGCCTATAAAGAGAAAATCACTAACGAGCCGCTTATTTCTAAAACTCCGGTTGCCGGTAAGATTTTATCGGAAAGCCCGGAGCCAATAAGCAATGGTGTTGTCTGGATACTTTCAAACGGAGCAACTGTGGTTGTAAAGCAAACAGATTTCAAGGAAGATCAGATTCTGTTCAATGCAGTCAGTCGCGGAGGCCTCTCATTAGTTGATGTAAAGGAGGTTATAAGCTCAAAAATTGCAAGCAATGTTATATCAATTGGAGGGTTAGGAAATTTTAGCCCTACCGATCTCAACAAAGTCCTCGCCGGGAAAAATGTCTCTTTTAAAAATACTATATCTCTGAGTTCAGAATCAATAAGCGGAAACAGTTCTCCTAAAGACATAGAGATATTTTTACAACTTATATATTTGAATTTCATAGATATAAGAACAGATGAAGAGGCTTATCAAGCTTTTTTGGAAAGATATAGGGTGGGACTTAAAAATTCAGAAACCAATCCCGGTACAACATTCAGCGATTCCCTTCAAGCAAACCTTTACAACAGAAATCCCTATATCAAGAGGCTTACGGCAGATGATACAGACCATCTTGATTACAAGACGGCAATTCAAATTTTTAAAGAGAGACACGCCAATGCCGCCGACTTCACCTTTATATTTGTTGGTAATATTAATCCCGATATACTTAAACCACTGGTTGAAACATACATTGCATCATTGCCAGGCAATAAAAGTAAAAGAGAAGACTGGAGAAATATTGGGTTATCACCAATAAAAGGTGTTGTTAAAAAAGAGTTTGGAAGGGAGATGGAAACACCCAAATCTACGGTAAATGTAGTCTATACCGGTGAAATTGAATATACTCTTGAGAATATCCTGATGGCAGATATAATCAGACAGATTTTTGACCAGCTCTTCACCAGGACAATACGAGAGGATGAGCAGGGAACTTACGGCGTGGGAGTTGATATGACTCTCTCACTATATCCTTATGAAAATTACACTTTTGTTTATGGTTTTGATACCGATGTTACACTAACGGAAAGACTCCTTGCACGGGCTAAAAAAGAGATAGAAGGTGTAATTGAGAATGGTGTGGAGACAGAGGATTTCAATAAGGTTATAGAGTTTATGAATAAAAATTATGCTCAAAATCTACGGGAAAATAACTATTGGTTAAGTATAATTACTGGCAGGTATCTTAGTGGAAAAGATCTCCAGACAGATTATGAATCAACGCTTAAATCCATTACCCCCGATAAAGTAAACTCTTTTATAAAAAAGATCTTATTACAGGGCAACAGGTACGAGCAAATTATGAATGGATACAAAAAATAAGATGTCTGTATCAACCATTATAGAGATTGATAATTTCCTGGTCTCATCAGAAATACTTACGGAAAAATATATCTGTGATATTGAAAAATGCAGGGGCGCCTGCTGCATCATTGGCGATAGCGGCGCTCCTCTTAATGAGGACGAATGTGGTAAATTAAAGATAGAATATGATAATATCTCCCGGTATATCAGGAGAGAGGGAATTCAAACTATTGAAGAGCAAGGGCACTTTGTAATTGACATAGATAACGATTTGGTAACGCCTTTAAGCTCTGGAGAAGAGTGTGCATACACTATCTTTGACAATGATGATATCTGTTTGTGCGGAATTGAAAAGGCACATAATGATGGGAACTGTACATTTAAAAAACCTATTTCCTGCTGGCTTTACCCCATTCGAGTATCAAAGTTGTCAAACGGGATGACTGCCTTAAACCTTCACCGCTGGCACCTTTGCACAGACGCATACGAAAAAGGAAGAAGAGAGGGCGTGCCAGTATTTCGTTTTCTGAAAGAGCCGTTAATTTTCGCTTTTGGTGAGAAGTTCTATAATAGCCTGGAGGTTATATATGACAATCTATTTAAATAACTCTGGTACCTACGTAAACAGCTATCTCTACCAGCTCATCTTTAAACATAGATTCTTTAATACCGGTTAAAGAGTCAATTGCCATTTGGGAATATTTGCTTAAAGTCTCCTGCGCCAAAACAGTACCGTTATTACAGTTCACAAAATCAATAGTTTTGTTTGCCAGAACATCGTCCACCATCTTAGTCTCCTTAATAATTTTAAGCAATTCATCACTCTCCTTATGGTTCGCTTTTTTAAAAGCATATATTAACGGAAGAGTAATTTTCTTCTCTCTAATATCTGAACCGGTATTTTTTCCTGTATTATAATTAGGAGTATAATCAAAAATATCGTCTCTTATTTGAAAAGCTATTCCAAGGTTGTAGGCATAACGGCTCATCTTCTCAATAGTAATCTCATCTGCTCCTGCCGAATATGCCGAACTCCCTGCAGTTGCAACAAAAAGGCTTGATGTTTTCCTTGTTATTATACTTAGATAATCATTTTCCGTTGTATCCAGCTTTAGAGCTTTTTGCATTTGAAAAAGCTCGCCCTCGGTTAGCTCCTCCACTGCTGCTGTAAAAAAATCCAGTATCCTTGTATTTTTCTGTTTAACTAATAGAGAAAGTGCTTTTGCCAGCCAAAAGTCGCCCATAAGAATCGAAGAGGCTGGAGAGAATTTATTGTGTACAGTAGGAGCGCCTCTTCTTACGGCAGAGTTATCGGCCACATCATCATGCAATAGTGTGGCAGTGTGAACCATCTCTGATACGGCTGCGCAACAAATTGTAAGATCATTTATTTCGCCACACGCCTTTGCTGTTACAAGACTTAAGAGCGGCCTTATCTGTTTGCCTTTCTGATGAAACAGATAGCTGTTTATTGTATTAAGATACTCTACTTCACTCTCCAGATTTCTTTTAATCAAAGAGTTTACCTTGTCGAAATCTTCGCCAATAAGCCTTTGTATTTTGCTTAAGTCCATATTGTTCATCAAGAGAAGCCGCGCCAATTATCTAAGTATGGGCGGCTTTTATAATTCTCTTTTACTTTTCTTGCGTATATTGGATAAGGCTTAAAAGATGTACGCAATTGAAAGCTGGAAACCATCAATTTTTGCATCTTTTAATGTCTGCCCATTTATCTGGATTGATCCTACATCCTGGAGTTTGCCCAAAGCCCAGTTATATTTGCCTGTTATTTGCAGCTTCCAGAAATCTATTCCGGCACCTAATCCTACCCCAAAGTCTAATCTGTTAAGATCATCCCATGAAGTTTCGCTTAAAGCGCCCCCTTTCCCCAATGCGTATGAAATATACGGACCTGCAATAACAAATGGCCGGAACAATAAAAGATCCAGGCCTAATTGCAGGTTAAGGGGCAAAGAGAGATAATCCAAATAAAAATTATCTGTAGGGTCAGTAGCATCTGCTCCCTTCCTTACAAATAACAGCTCAGGTTGAAACCCTAAACCGATAACCGGTATTTTAGTCTTTAAAAACAGTCCAAAGTGGGTACCGGTACTTTTGCCCCATACGTTGCTGATATCTCCGGAAAGATCTTTATACGTATTAAAGTTCAATCCCCCTTTTATACCCACCTTACCTTGAGCAGAAGCTGCCGGGAGGAAGAAAAGAATCAATACAAGCAGGGTTGCTAGTTTCTTCATGATTTACTTTACATCAATTTGTTTATTTTCTCTACAATAACCGCCTTTGTAGTAGCCCCCACAATCTTATCCTTAACCTCTCCGTCTTTAAAAAAGAGAATGGTAGGAATATTGCGGATTCCATACTTAACGGGAATACCTTGACTAGAGTCAACGTCACACTTAGCAATAACGGCTTTACCTTCATACTCAGTATGAAGTTCATCAATAATCGGAGCAATCATGCGACAAGGGCCGCACCATGTCGCCCAAAAATCTATTACTACAGGTTTGTCTGATTTAATTACTAACTCATTAAAATTTGAATCATTAACTGCTATTGCCATCTCTTAGATTTATTAAAAATTAAATATAATATCGGGCTAAATTAACACCTTTTTTTTAATTATACTTAAAATATGTGGTAAATCATTAAACTATCGAATCGGCCTCCCATACAAAAGCTCTGAGCCCCTGCTCGGGAGCAGATTCATCTGAACTCTTTAATTTATCTATGAGGGCGGGAAGCCGCTCTTCCTCAATCATAGCAAGTATGGCCATATTCTTTGAAGGCCAGGCGTGAGTTCCGTAATGGGGCTCACCTCGGTAAGAGCCTCTGCCTTGTATATCTGTCCATCTTGTAAATCCCCTTATTGAAAGAGCATCCAGAATCTCCACTACCGTTGAGGCGTGAGCCTGGTTATAAATTATCATAACTGCTTTCATGTTCTATCAATTTTTACTGTTTAACTTAGCCATAGCTCTTCTCTTTCTCTTAATATCTCCCGCATGAAAAGAGCAATAAATTACCGGGATAACCACAAGGGTCAATATTGTAGAAACAGTCAGTCCGCCTATTATTGAAACACCCATCGGTTGCCAGATCTCTGAACCCTCGCCAAGGCCTATAGCCATTGGTAACATCCCCAGAATTGTTGTTACTGTTGTCATTAAGACCGGCCTCAACCTTGAACGCCCTCCTGATACTACGGAACGAACAACACTCATACCTCTCTCTTTGTTTAGGTTGATATAGTCAATGAGCACAATCCCATTTTTCACCACTATCCCCACCAGCATAACGGCTCCAATAAGGGCTATCAAACTTAAAGAGGTGCCTGTCATCCAGAGAGCCACAAAGACTCCTGTAAAGGCAAATGGCAAAGAGAACATTATGATAAACGGATCTCTGAAAGACTCAAACTGGGCTGCCATTACAATGTATGTAAGAATTGTGACTAAAATTAAGAGAACAAACATATCCCTAAATGACTCCTGCTGCTCCTCATATGAACCTGAAAGTTCAACAGCAATATTTGGAGGGAGGGACAGTTCGCTCGCTTTGGCCGTTACCTCTTTTGCGATGTCCCCCAATGCTCTTTTATATATCTTTCCCGAAACCTTAATTACCCGTTCTCTGTCCAAATGTTGTATTGCAGGCGGGGCAAAGTCCTCAACTACATCTGCAACCTCGCTTAATCTAACACTTTTACCCGCAGTATTGTAGAGTAAAATCTCTTTTATATCCTCTATATTGGTTCTGTATTTTATATCATTTCTAACTACAATGTCATACTCTTCTCCATCCTCTCTGAAACGAGTTGTAATAATTCCGTTAATCCTGTTTCTCACCATGGTTGCAGCATTGGAAAGGGATATACCATTCATTGCAAGTTTTAATCTGTCAAATTCGACTGAGAGCTGAGGCATAAAATCTTCTCTGCTAAGTTTAATATCTCTTAACCCTTTTGTATTACGCATAATCCCTGCCACCTCATCTGCAGCATACGCAGCATCCTCCATATTGTATCCTAAAACATTCATTTCAAAACTGGATCCACCCGCACCCATAACAGGATTTGAGCCCCCCGGTATTACCTCGTACCTGTAAAGCTCAGGGATTTTACTCAAATCTTCCCTCATTAGATCTGCTATTTCACTTATTGACCTGCTCCTCTCATTTGGATCTACCATTCTTACTGTGTAAGAGATAATGTGAGTTCCTGATGTTCTTAATGACATAAAGAGATTGGTTCCGTCCGATTGTCCCATAGAGGTTTGGAGGACCCTTATCTCCGGGTATTTTTCTCTCCATTTTGCATAAAGATACTTATCAAGCTCTCTACTTTGCTCAACCCTGGTACCAACAGGCAACTCAACATTAATGGATATTTGTGAATTATCCGATTCGGGGAAAAAGTCAGTTCCAACCTTTCTCACCAAAAGAACACTGGAGAGGAATATCAGGAGTGTTAATGCAAAAACAAACACTCTGTGGGAAACCGACCATTTAAGTAATCTTGCATACCACACATCAAGTGCATCAAGTCCCCGCTCAATTGGTGCATAAAAGAACATAAAGGTCTTACTCCTTTTTGGATCTTTTTTCAACATTCTTGAGCTTAGCATTGGGGTTAGCGAAAGTGCTGCTAAAGTAGACACTACAATGATAATAGTTACTATCCACCCAAGCTGCTTGAACATAACACCGGCCAATCCCGAAACCATGGTTAGGGGGAAAAATACGGCTACAATGGTCAAAGTAGAAGCAACTACTGCAACAGCTACCTCATTGGTAGCATAAATTGCTGCATCTTTTGGTTTGCTGCCTCGTTCAATATGGGTCGTTATGTTTTCCAATACTACAATTGCGTCATCCACAACCATCCCAATTGCAATAGAAAGAGAGCTCAAAGAGATAATATTAAGCGTATTACCGGTTATCATCAAATAGATAAATGCTGCAATAAGTGAAACCGGAATGGTAAGGATAATTATAAAGGTAGCCCTCCATCTGCCTAAGAAAAACAGAACCACTATCATTACAAAAAGGCCTGCCAGCAACACGGTATTGGTTAGGGAGCTGATACTGCTTTTAATGAAATCCGAGGTATCAAGAGTCACCTCAATCTCCACATCAGGAGGCAGGGAATTTTTTATTGCAGGGAGCTCTTTATTGATTCTGTCGGCAATCTTAACTACGTTTGCGCCCGATTGCTTCTGGATCACAATCATTGCTGCTCTCTCTCCATTGGTATAAACTTCTGTTGACCTCTCTTTTAGCGTATCCTTAACCGTAGCTACATCTTTCAGGTATATATTTTTACCCATAAAGCTGGCTACGACAATCTCTTTAAGATCATCACTTGTTTTAAACTCTCCGTCTATTTTAACTGCATATGTATCCGAACCTATGTCTATATTACCTCCCGGAATATTTCTGTTCTCTAATGCTATCAACCCTGACAGTTGCTCAATAGTAAGCTTATATGCCTCCATTTTCTTTGGATCAACCGATACTTGAACCTCTCTCTGAGGCGCTCCCGAAATTGAGACTGATGCTACCCCTCCAATTCTATTGATAGGGTTTGCCACTCTCTCTTCAAGAAGCTTATACAGACTTTGAGTATTTTGGGTTGTACTGGCAGAGAGAAAGACAATAGGCATCATTGATGAGCTATACTTGAGTATAACAGGATTTTCTGCCTCTTTGGGAAGAGAATTCCTTATCATATCAATTACAGATCTTACATCATTAATGGCCTCATCCATATCTGTACCATATTCAAACTCCAGAGTAATGAGAGAAACGTTATCTTTTGAGGTAGAATGTATCTTCTTTAAATCGGATACTGTACTCAAAGACATCTCCAGCCTCTTAGTAATATTTTGCTCTATATCGGTAGCGCTTGCCCCGGCGTATGTAGTCATTACCGTTGCCGCATTCAGCTCTATATCGGGATAGAGATCTACCGACAACTTCGTAAAAGAGAAGATGCCAAGTACAACTATCCCTACAAATATGAGTGCAGTTGTTACCGGCTTCCTGACCGCGGTTTCATATATTCTCATAATAAAATTTCAATTTATCTGGTAAGATTAAGATCTGTCACAGTAACCTTTACTTTGGTTTTATCAGAAAGGGTTGTATTGCCTGCAACCACTATCTTCTCTCCCTCTTTAACTCCGCTAATTACCTCATATACAGAGCCAATCCTTCTGCCAAGTTCTACTTTGGTATAGTTTACAATGTCACCATCCAGGGTATATACATATCTATCATTTGTTCCTGTTTGTTTGATGACTGCTTTATCGGGGATTATAACCCTCTCCTTTGCTCCAAAGTTGACTCTGACTCTGACAAACATGCCGGGACGGATTAGAAGAGCAGGGTTCTCTATCCGAACCTCTGCGGTGAAAGTTCTGGTGTTAGGGTCTATAGTGGGGTGAATGAGCATAATCTTGCCTGGAAATACTTTATCAGGATAGATATCCAATGATAGCTCAACAGGTGTTCCTGGAGTTGTTTGAGGAAAAAATTCTTCAGATATGGCAATCAATGTCTTAACGGGTTGCATCTGCATAACTACCAAAATAGGCTGGCCGGTTGCAAGATCTCCGTCATAAAAGTTTTTCTGCACCACAACACCATCTATTGGAGAGAGAAGCCTTGTGTTCTTTTGTAAATTAGAGAGGCTCTCTTCGGCAATACTCACCTGTGTCTTTAACTGGGTGTATTGTTGCTCGGCAACTCCTCCTGCTTTGTAAAGCGCCTCTATTCTTGCAAGGTCTATTTTAAGATTGTCTGTCTGAATCTTTGCCTGAAGATAATTTACATTTTCCATCTCAACCAAGAGGTCACCTTTTTTTACCTTGGTCCCTATCTCTACATGAATCTTCTCAATTCTCTGTGCAGCGGCACTGGCAATGATATTCTTGGCCATAGGCTCAATATTGCCGGTAAAATCGTATTCCTGGTTAATCATCGCTTTTTCTACGGTAACCACCTTTACCGGATATTCCTTCTCTTTTTCCTCCTTAACAGCCTTTTCTGAACAGGAGGTAAAGATAAGTGCTCCCAATACAAATAATGTTGTAATTTTTCTCATATTTTTAATTTATTCTATTTGCTATTAATTATTTAATAAGTTAACGTCACATCCAATCACTTTTTCATACTCGTTTTTGGCTTTAATGTAATCGTAAATGGTTTGATTCAGGTTTAGTTTTGACCTGGTTAGCGCCACTTCTGAATCATTAAGTTCCAGGATAGTACCTACACCGGTATTATATCTTACCTTTGAAATCTCATAGCCTTTCATTGCCTGGTTAACAGTCTCTTTATCGGATTCAAGTTGAATTTTTGCCCTTTTCATCTCATTAAGGGAATTTTTTACCGCAAGTCCAAGGTTGTTCTCCAGCAACTCCTTCTGTAAATTCAGCTGCATTCTAACTACTTGCGTTTGCCTCTCTTTCATTACTGTTGACATCTTATTAAAAATAGGAATCTGGAGAGCCATACCAACCGAAAAAGAGTTTGACCAAGGTTTGTTAAATGTAAACTCCTGGCTTTGCATCTGTAATTGATAGTTAGCAAAGCCCGCCAAAGAGGGTAATCTTTGCGAGCGAATAAGTTCAAGGCTCTTATCCAGTCTCTCTCCTTGAATTTCAAGGCTTTTAATATTGGTATTACCGGCAAGGGAGAATGTATTTAATACCTCATAATCCTTAATCTCGACTTCAAAATTTTCAATATTCCCCTCAAGAATAAAAGGTGTTTCAATATCCAATGAGAGAAGAATCCTAAACTGCATCTTTGCAAGCTCAATTCCGTTTCTTGCCTGAGTAATTGCCGGAGTGATATTTCTTACTGCCACATCGCTTCTAATCATATCATATTCAGAGGCCAGTCCATTATTGTACATTCTCTTAATATTTTCTGCACTCTCTTTTGCATTTTTATAACTCTCTTCCAGTACTTTAAGAGATTTCTCAAGCATCAGGATACCGTAAAACGAATTTTTTACCTGTGAGATTAATTCAATCTTTGCTCCTCTTGACGATTCCAGTGCCGATTTCATCTCTATTTCTGACATCTGTATGTTTTTAAACAGAGCCAAAGAGAAGATAGGAAGCTGCATTGTACCTGTAACTGCATAGCTGTTGGTAGAACCAACCTCCATTTTTCCACCAGGGAAAAAATCAGAGAAGAAGACCGGCTTTAGAATATTGTTTGTGTACTGAGCATTAGCATTTAACGAAGGGAACAGTGTGTACCAATTCTCTTTTATCAGCCAATCAACCCTCTTAAGTTCTTCATCAGCAACCTTAATATTCATATTTCTATCCAGAGCAATTTCAAGAGCTCTTTCAATTGTGAGGCTTAGAGGCTCTTTTTGCTCTTTAGCATTGATTTGCAAAGAGGTTATGAGAAGAGCCAGTGTAAAAAACATTTTAATTTTTACCCTTAATTCCATATACTTATTTTATCTTTTTGTTTTTTCTAAAAATCTATCTATTATTTCAATGCCTTTAGGAGTAGAAATACCCCTGAAGTATAGGATTATCACACTTCTAAAAAGCTCTCTCCTGGAGTGCCTGTACTTTGTAAATATCTCCGAACCCTCTATCATATTCGATATCTCAATTATGATTCCGCAGATTAAATCCTTATCCAGGTTCTCTAAAAGAAAGCCCTCCTTTTGACCTCTCGTCAGGTACTCCATAATCTTCTTTTGGTGATACTCGGAGAATTTTTTATATGCGTTCTTATATATAGGGAAATGGTACCTTTTTAGCTCCTTAAAAAAGTTTATTTTAAGATTAATGACAACATCCGACTGAGTATCATGAAGTTTAAAGAGCAAGTCCAGTATATCGTTAGAGCTCTCTTCAATCTTAACCGCCTCCTCCATCATCTGTTTATAAAAATAATTGATTGACTGTTCCAAAAGATCTGACTTATCGCTAAAATGCTCATACAATGTCCTTTTAGATATTCCATTCTCCTTAGCGATATCATCCATGGTCACAGATTTACAGCCTCTTTCAAGAAAGCACTGTATTGAATTTTCCAGAATTGATCTCTTAAAGTCCATTATTATAAATTTTGTGGCACAAAAGTAGATAGAGAAAACTTATAAAACAAAAATAGTTTTTATATTTCGGGAAATATCTTAATATCTTCTTAAATTTGTTTCCTTTATGTGTCATCTAAATATCTAATTATATGTATCAGGATTTTCAAAAGTTTTTACAGAGTGAGATCAGCACAATTACAGAAGCCGGCCTCTATAAGAAAGAGCGGGTCATTGTAACGCCTCAAAAGGCAAAAATTGAAGTCAACACAGGTCAGGAGGTTTTAAATTTTTGCGCCAATAATTATCTTGGACTTTCTAACAGCCCCGTATTGATTGATGCAGCCATTAACGCACTCAAAACAAGAGGATTTGGGATGTCAAGCGTACGCTTTATTTGTGGCACCCAAGATCTTCATCTTGAGTTGGAAAAGAAGATTGCTCAATTCTTCGGTACAGAAGATGCAATACTATATGCAGCCTGCTTTGATGCAAACGGAGGCCTTTTTGAACCGCTGCTTGAAGAAGAAGATGCAATTATCTCGGATGCTCTCAATCACGCCTCAATAATTGATGGAGTAAGACTATGTAAAGCTAAAAGGTACAGATACGCCAATGCCAATATGGAAGAGCTTGAGAGTTGTCTCAAACTTGCTCAGGCGCAAAGGTTTCGTCTTATAGTAACAGATGGGGTTTTCTCTATGGATGGCAACGTCGCTCCATTAGATAAAATATTTGAACTGGCAAATAAATACAACGCAATGATAATGGTTGACGAGTCCCACTCAGCCGGTGTTGTAGGAGAGACCGGGCGTGGTACAACAGAACTTTTTGATTTAAAGGGTAAAGTTGAGGTTATTACCGGGACTCTGGGTAAGGCGTTTGGAGGTGCAATTGGTGGTTTTACAACCGGCAAAAAAGAGATTATAGAAATGCTCCGTCAACGCTCAAGACCCTATCTCTTCTCAAATTCAATCCCACCTATGGTTGCTGCAGCAGGAATTGCCATGTTTGATATGATGGAAAACACAAATGAACTACAAGATAAATTGCACTCAAACACTAAATATTTTGTAGATAAAATGCTGGCAGCCGGATTCGATATAAAACCTACACAATCTGCAATATGTGCAGTTATGTTGTACGATGCTAAACTATCTCAGAAAGTAGCTGCCAGAATGCTTGAAGAGGGTATATATGTAATTGGCTTCTATTTCCCTGTTGTACCTAAAGAGCAAGCACGAATCAGGGTCCAGATAAGTGCAGGGCATGAGATTGAACATCTGGACAGATGCGTTGCCGCCTTTACAAAAGTTGGTAAGGAATTGGGAATAATATCTTAACAACAAGATCAGAATAATCTGGTTTTTACCCTTTTCCTGAAGTTATGTTTTATTGGTTCCTCTACAATGACTTCAACGCTGTTTGGTATAAACAGGGTAATATTCTGGTAGGTTCCATCCCATTTACTCCTTTTCCCGAACGATTTGGATCTGATTGTAAGTAAAGAGTCCTGGAGGGTAAACTGAGAAAGATTCTCTTGCGCCTTGCTAATAGCCTCTGCATAAGAATAAGCATGTGCTTTGCTTTTTATCCTCACCAAAGAGGGCTCATTGTAACTCTGCCTTATAATGCGTACTGAAGGAAATACAACAATATCGGCCCCATCTGATTTTTCATCCATCCACATTAATGAGAAATCAGAGTACGAAGCATTCATTATCACACGTTTAATAGGAATAGGGTTATTATGTTCAAATCTTATAAAGATAGTATCATGATGCTTGCCTATAGGGTATTCCACACTCTCCTGAGTTTTAGTCCAAAATGGACGACTGGCTTTAGTTGCATTCACAGAAAAACCAATCAGAGAGAGAACCCATAAAAGCAGCATTACAATTCCCGGGCGGATGCGCGGTGTGCGAAGGTCGAACAGTAATTGAAGACCTACCCACAATATCCCTAACAATGGGAGTAAAAGCACGGCTAAAAATGTTATCTTCATAAAAAGTGTATTATCTACGCCAAGCTCTACATAATCAATAAAATTCAAAGGCAAGATTCCTTTAAAAACTTCAATTCCCAGGAACACAAAGGTTAAAGCGGCAATGGATATCAAAGCAACAAACACGATTATACCAGATATTATTTTCCCGAAAATAATAAAAATGCTTTGTATTGAAGAGGCATTCTCTTTTCCGGCTCTTTTTATACTTTCATGAATATTAGATAGGTCCATTGCTTCGCCATACATAGAGCACCTTTGTTCAACTGTTTTTGCCTGAGGTATCAGCACCCACATTATGAGGTAGATAATCAGAGCTACAACACCTCCGCCAAAGCTAAAAAAGCCGATAAAGAAGATGAAGAAAAGAATTCTTACCAAAGCAGTATCAAGCCCGGTGAATGCTGCAATACCGGAACAAACCCCTCCCAGCACCTTGTTATCAGGGTCTCTGTAAAGTCTCTTAGGAATACTTCGTCTTCTTTTGTTAATACCAAGACTTCTTATATCTCCCTCTTCTTCAAAAATAGTCTCGGGTCTGCCCAGGATTGTTATTATCTCTTTGATAACTGAGGTTGAGACAACACTATCCGGACCACATTTTTCAATAAAGAGTTCGGCAACTCTCTCCTCTATTCCTTCGACTATTTCTGCTCCATCCTCTTTATCTCCATAATATTCGCTTAGTGAATCCAAGTAACCTTTTAAAAGGAGGTAACCCTCCTCTTCTAAAGTAAAGGCAAGTTTGCCGATACTTACTTTTATAACCTTTTTCATTTTTACTGCTTTTTATGTCTTAATAATGCGATGGTCTCTACTATTTCTTTCCAGGCGGAATCCATTTCGGCAAGCAGCTCCTTGCCTTTATCGGTAATAGAATAGTACTTCCTGGGAGGTCCCTGTTGTGACTCCTCCCAGCGATAACTTAACAGCCCCTGGTTTTTCTGACGGGTCAAAAGCGGATAGAGTGTGCCCTCTACTACAATCATCTTAGCCTCCTTAAGTTCGACAATCAGCGATGAGGCATATGCATCATTATTGCTCAGAATACTCAATATACAGTATTCCAATACACCTTTACGCATTTGTGATTTAATATTATCTGTGTTAATTTCATTCATGGCTCTGTTTATTTGGAATAAGTCGAAAATCTTCTGAGATTCTCTGCCGTTACCGGTAAGCCTCTCATTTCACATTTTTGAGTTGCGCTTTTAGCCAACGGAACTATGATCCATATAATGATATACGTCCAGAATCCCATACCACCCATAATAAGTGTCACTACAAACAATACTCTTAGAAGTACTACATCAATGTTAAAATAATGAGCCAGTCCGCTGCAAACTCCTCCGATCCTTTTATCATCCGGATCACGATAGAATCTGCGAACAGGCTGACGTACCTGATACTCCTCCTCTGCACTGAAATCATCTTCTGCAGAGCTACCGTCCGGCATGCCAAGTTGTGCAATTACTCTGTTAACCATTGATAAATTAATGACCTCTATGTGAGATTTCATCTCCTCGGTGAAGAGTTCTGCAATCCTTTGCTCCAGGTCTTCCATAACATCGGATGAAGAGTGTCCCATTTTGGTTCTCTCTCTAAATTTTGAGAGATAGAGACTTAATTTTTGATAGGCATCTTCATCAATCACAAAAGATTTTCTGCCTATAGCTACTGTAACAACTTTTTTCATTGTCAAGATTATTTAATACAACATAGAATTTGGTACTGCAAATATATATATATTTATTATTACTGTGCAATACATAGTACTAAATATTCAATAAAAAAAGCCCGTTATCTCCATAACGGGCTCATTTATAAGCTAAAAATTTATTCTCTTTTATTCTTGGGGCTCACCTTGCGGCTGTGTATTATCAGAAGCAGGAAGAGCAGGGAATTCCGGTTTCCCCTGAACAGGCAAAGTATTCTCGATTCTCTCCTGTATAAGATTTTTCTTCTTAGTGTTACCAGTAGATACAAAGGCAGTAGCTAAAACACATAGTACGATAATTGATATCGAGAGTGTCCATGTAGCTTTTTCAAGAAAATCAGCAGTCTGGCGTACTCCAAATGTTTGATTTCCGGAGGCAAAATTTGCAGCCAGCCCACCACCCTTTGAATTCTGCACCAATACTACTATAGTTAACAATATGCTGGCAATAACAATAATAACTGCGATAACTGTATACATCTTACTTAATATATGAATTACATTTTACTCCTAATATCTTTTACAAGGGTCGCAAAGTAAGCACTTTTTTCCGGAAATAACAAAATTAATTTCGCATAGATATCTAAAGCTCTTTTATAATGACCTTGTTCTGCATATATGGATGCCAAAGTTTCCGTAAAGAAAGTTGCATCTTCAAAACTGTCATCTATAATTATCTCCTCTTCCGGAATAGTTTTTGGCGTTCTGCCACTAATTGCTGTTCTTAAAAGTGATGGCTTTTCTGCAATAAAACTGTCCAGGGGTTTAGAAGTATCCAGTTCTATTCTTTCAAAATCCTTTGACGAGTAGTAGTCTCCGCCAGCTAAAATAAATCCTGCATCCTGAGCAGGTATAACAAAAGGGGCATCCTTAATCTCTTCAACTTCACAGGTATTATGTGGTTCATCCCGTTTCATGTAAATTCTGTACAACCTCTCACGGGACCAAACATACGAAGCAGCCTTTCCAAGGAATGACTCACTCATCTCTTTATCGACCGAGCACATAGAACGATAGAGCTCTAAGTATCCTGTGGAGAACCATGGGTACTGGGCTATGTAATCCTCTAAAAGCGTTATGTCGTCAATTCTCATTTTACCAGTTAGCAACCGTTGCGTTAAATATATCCTCTGTAAGTTTGTCAACTATACTCTCTACGAGCCTTCCCTCAACCGCATCCAGAGAGGTAGTTGATGGGAAATCCTCAAAAGCTACAAAGCTCTTCTCGAAATTTTCTTTAGGGTATTTCGTATTGGTAAATGTAACTTTAACAGTAACTGTCAATCTGTTTTGCGCTGCCACCTCCTGTGCCGTAACTGCAATTGAAGTGGTTTCATAGCCGGTAATTTGTCCGTCAACTATCAGATCTCCCTTATCGCCTTCAATCTTAAGTTTTGTCATTCTTTTGTACTTATCCTTCAAAGTTTCTGTGAGCTCATTACTCAATGACGGATTAATTCTTATGGCCCTGTTTTCGAAATTAAATACAGTGATTGAACTCACATCAGGAGCTATTGATGTTCCCGAAAAGGAGTAAATTCCGCAAGCTGTGACAAAGGCGGCAATAAGGAAGAGTATTATTGATCTTTTCATAAATCCAGACTAAGTTCCTTAATTTTCCTGTATAATGTTCTCTCCGAAATACCAAGTTCTTTGGCAGCAAGTTTTCTTTTACCGCTATTCCTTTCCAGCGCTTTTTTTATTAGCTCTGCATTCATCTCCTGAATAGAGAGCGATCCCTCCTGGGACGTAGCATCTGTAATATCTTCATCTTCATAGCTATCTTCATAGTCCAGCACAGAGGTCTCCTCAATGGAATCTGCAAGTTCCCGGTTGGATGAAAGGATTGACGTTGCTGTTGTTTGTTCCTTACCTATCTTGTATTTTAACTCCTCTACCTCTTGTCTTAATTGATAAAGAATCTTAAAGATAATGTCCCTATCCGACAGATAGTCCGGCCCATGGCCATCTGTTCTCATCGGAAGCGTATTTGGTGCGTCTTGCGGAAGATATTTTTTTAATATTTCCGTACTTATTGTACGGTTATGTTCAATTATTGATATCTGTTCGGCGATACTCTTTAACTGCCTGACATTTCCGGGCCATCTGTAGGACTCCAAAGCATTTACAGCTTCGGGAGTGAGGCGGATTGGAGGCATCTTGTACTTATCTGCAAAATCCAGAGCAAATTTTTTGAACAAAAGGTGAATATCCTCTTTTCTGCTTCTTAAAGAGGGTACTGTAATGGGAACGGTATTTAACCTGTAATATAAATCTTCCCTAAATTTTCCCAATTCAATCGCTCTCGTCAAATTCACATTTGTTGCGGCAATTACTCTTACATCGGTTTTCTGCACCTTTGAGGAGCCTACTTTAATAAATTCACCTGATTGTATAACCCTTAGAAGCCTCACCTGTGTCGAGAGAGGAAGCTCTGCAACCTCATCCAAAAAAATTGTACCTCCGTCAACAACCTCAAAATAGCCTTTTCTGGTTTCAAAAGCTCCTGTAAATGAACCTTTTTCATGTCCAAAAAGTTCGGAGTCTATGGTACCCTCAGGTATAGCGCCACAATTTACTGCTATATATTGATTATGCTTTCTGGGACTGTTAATGTGAATAATCTGGGGAATAACCTCCTTGCCTACACCGCTCTCGCCGGTAATGAGAACAGAGAGATCGGTTGGCGCCACCTGGATAGCAATCTCAAGCGCTCTGTTAAGCGCCGGATTATCTCCCACTATATCGAATCTTAATTTGGTAGCTCTTAAATCCATATCTTACAAAAGTAGATAAATTTTATACCTTTGAGAAATTTTATGAGGTAAAATGAAATATTTAGCAATCATCCCGGCCAGGTATGGTTCGACCAGATTCCCGGGTAAACCTCTTGCAGATATAGGGGGAAAGACAATGATCCGGAGAGTCTTTGAGCAATCTGCCAAAGTATTTGATAATCTATTCGTCGCTACGGATGATACAAGGATCTTCAATTCGGTCATAGAGTTTGGAGGAGATGCAGTTATGACATCTGAGAGTCACCCTAACGGAACCGGCAGGGCGTTGGAAGCGATGTATGCAATTGAAAGACTTAAAGGAGAGAGATGCTCTTTTATAATCAATATCCAGGGTGATGAGCCATTTGTCAAACCGGAGCAACTGAAAGAGCTTATCACGGCGTTCAATGACTCCGATACTGAGATTGCTACACTGGTAAAAAAAATTGAACTATCAGAAGAGATTTTTAATCCGAATATTCCGAAAGTGGTGTTTGATAAAACAGGTAATGCGCTTTATTTCAGCCGTTCTCCAATTCCATACGTAAGAGATAGCGATAAAGAGAGCTGGATCAATAAGAGTGTTTTTTACAAGCATGTGGGTTTATATGGGTACAGGAGAGATATTCTTGAAAGAATAGTTAACCTGAACAAAGGTACTTTTGAAGAGGCGGAGAGCCTTGAACAATTAAGATGGTTGGAATTTGGTTTTAAAATAAAGGTGACAGAGACTACGTATGGCAGTTATTCTATAGATACTCCCGCAGATATTGAAAATCTTAGGTTAAAAGGGATTATTTAATGGTAGATATATTGAATATTTTATTTAATTTTGTAATTGCTCCTTTTATAAGCAGGTAAGAAAGCAATACCCTACCTTATGTGACAACTGAAAATATAACAATCAAATACGTCGTAGAATGAAAAAGAATCTATTAAAATCTCTATCCGTTGTGATTCTGGGAGTCTCAATTGTCTCCTGTAGCAATCCTTCAAAAATGGCCAAAAATGCAGATTTGGTGTCGGTTGAATGCACACCTCAAGTTCTGGAAGTTGTGGCTGACCAAATCACAGCAACCTACACTATGAATTTTCCTAATAACTATTTTCATTCAAGAGCTATTCTTGAAGTAGTTCCCGTTCTTGTCTATCAAGGCGGAGAGGTAGCTGCTCCAATTCAAAAACTGCAGGGAGAGAAGGTCACAGATAACTACCGTTCAATTTTTAAAATGGGTGGGAAAGTTCCAAATACAGTAAAATTCAATTATAAACCGGGAATGGAAAAATCACATCTGGAGTTAAGGGTCGCTGTATGGAGCGGTGCAAAAAGATTTGACTTTCCTTCACCTTATAAGCTGGCTGACGGGGCAAACACAACTTACAAACTGGTAGAAACCGAAGGTGTACCTACCATTGCATCAAATGATTACAAAAAAATATTGAATGAGAAGAAGGAGGCTCAGATACTCTACACAATAAACAGCCATGTGGTTCGTCCTAAAGAACTTACAAAAGAGGAGATAAAGGAATTTGAGCGCTTTATTGCAAACATCGAAAAAGATGAGAGGAGAAACGTTACAAGTACAAATATTGTTGCTTATGCTTCACCCGACGGTCCGTTATCTCTAAATACCAAACTTTCCGGAAAACGCGGAGAGACAGCTAAAACCGCTTTTGATAAGATAACAAAGAAACTTCCTGCCGGCACCCCGGTAAATATTGAAACTATAGCAGAAGACTGGGAAGGCTTCCAGGAGTTGGTGGCTGCATCAACTATCCAGGATAAGGAGCTTATCCTTAGAGTCCTCTCAATGTATAGCGATCCGATGATTCGCGAAAGAGAGATAAGGAACATGTCAATGGTTTTTAAAACCCTTGCAGATAAGATCCTTCCTGAACTCAGAAGAGCAAGAGTAATAGCAAATATTGATTACACCAATTATACAGATGAAGAGCTTAAAGAGCTGGCTAAAACAAATATTGAGATTATGGATCTTGAGGCTCTGTTATATACCGGCACCCTTTTCAAAGATTATGACACACAAGCTGCGCTTTACAGAAAAGCGGGTGATAAATTTAAAAATGACAGAGGGTATATAAACCTGGCTGCTGCTGCTCTTAAAAACAACAGAGAGCCCGAAGCTAAGGCTGCCCTGGCAAAAGTTTCAAATAAGAGTACTCCGGAATATTTAAACAATGCCGGTCTTTTAGCTCTGCGCGAAGGTGACTATACTGCTGCAGCTCAAATGCTTTCACAATCATCTTCTCCGGAAGCTAAAAGGAATATCGCAATTGTGGATATCCTCAATGGAAGGTATAGTGAAGCGGCAAATAAGCTTGCAGGAACCAAAGATGAGAATGAAGGTTTAGCTTATATTCTTACTAACCAATTAGATAAGGCTGAGACCGCTATCACCTGTAAGTGCCCGCACGCTTATTATCTAAGGGCTATTATTGCTGCCCGTCAAGGTAAATTTACAGATGTTGTAAAATATCTTGAGGAGGTTTATAAAGATGATGCTCTTAAAGCCCGTTCACAAACTGATATCGAATTTGCAAAATTCAGAGAGTAATCTGCAGTAATTTTATGATAAAAGAGCCGGGTATTATCTCCCGGCTTTTTTATTTATAGGCTAATCCAATTTCAAGACGGCTAAAAATGCACTCTGAGGTACCTCTACATTCCCCACTTGGCGCATTCGCTTCTTCCCCTTTTTCTGTTTCTCCAGAAGTTTGCGCTTCCGGGAGATGTCTCCGCCATAACATTTTGCCGTTACATCTTTACGTACCGCCTTTACCGTCTCACGGGCGATGATTTTTGAACCTATCGCTGCTTGAATTGCTATATCAAATTGCTGTCGAGGTATAAGCTCTTTAAGTTTTTCGCACATCTTTCGCCCGAAATCGTAGGCATGGTCTCTATGAATAAGACAAGAAAGGGCATCAACCTGTTCTGAATTAAGTAGAATATCCAATTTCACAAGATTTGCCTCTTTATAGCCTGTCAAATGATAGTCAAATGAGGCATATCCTCTCGAGATTGATTTTAACTTATCGTAAAAGTCGAAGACAATCTCGGCAAGAGGCATGTCAAAATTGAGCTCTACTCTGTCGCTTGTCAAGAAGTTTTGGCTTGTCAAAATGGCCCTCTTATCCAGACAAAGTTTCATTATTACCCCAAAGTATTCCGACCTGGAAATAACCTGTGCCCTTATATATGGTTCCTCTATATAATCAATGAGTGTCGGGGCCGGCAAACCGGAAGGATTATGCACATCCAATGTCTCTTTCTGAGTGGTATGTACTTTATATGAGACGTTTGGAACAGTAGTTATAACATCCATATCAAACTCTCTGTAGAGGCGCTCCTGAACAATCTCCATATGAAGTAATCCAAGAAATCCGCATCTAAAGCCAAAGCCTAATGCCAAAGAGGACTCAGGCTCAAATACCAGAGAGGCGTCATTTAACTGAAGTTTTTCCAGAGAACTCCTCAAGTCCTCATAGTCATCTGCCTCAACAGGATAGACTCCTGCAAAGACCATCGGTTTAACCTCTTCAAAACCTGCAATTGAACTGCTGCAAGGCCTTTCTCTGTGAGTAATAGTATCTCCCACTTTAACCTCGCTGGCAGTCTTAATGCCAGAAATAATATAACCCACATCTCCTGCTCCTACCTCACCGGTAGATACCATCTTTAACTTGAGTTTGCCTACCTCATCGGCCTCATACTCTTTTCCGGTATGAAAAAATTTAACTTTATCTCCTTTTTTTATTACACCGTTGAACACCTTGAAATAAGCTATTATCCCTCTGAAAGGATTGAAAACAGAGTCAAAAATAAGAGCTTGCAACGGCTCATTTATATCTCCCCTTGGACCCGGGACACGTTCAACAATTGCTTCAAGAATTCCCGGAACACCTACACCTGTTTTACCGCTTGCCAATAAAATTTCTTCATCCTTACAGCCTAACAGTTCAATAATTTGATCCTTAACAGAATCTATCATTGCTGCGTCCATATCTATCTTATTGACAATGGGTATTATCTCCAGATCATGATTTATTGCCAGATAAAGATTAGATATGGTTTGTGCCTGAATGCCTTGTGTGGCATCTACAACCAGGAGGGCTCCTTCACATGAAGCGATTGCCCGCGATACTTCATAAGAGAAATCTACGTGACCGGGCGTATCAATCAGATTAAAGACATACTTCTCTCCTTTGTACTCATAATCCATCTGAATTGCATGACTTTTGATGGTAATCCCTTTCTCTCTCTCCAAATCCATAGAGTCTAGCACCTGGCTGTCCATCTCTCTCTCATGTACAGTCTTTGTTACTTCAAGTAACCTGTCTGCCAGAGTGCTCTTCCCATGATCTATGTGGGCTATTATACAAAAGTTTCTAATATGGTTCATTCTTCAATTCGGAGATTAATAACGGCTGCAAATATAAAAATAATTCTAAAATTATAAGTTTGATGCTATCTTTGCTGCAATTGTTGTTAATCATAAAGAACTATAATGAAGCAAATTGAAGAATTACAGGAGATTGCATCTCAGGTAAGAAGAGATATTATCCGTATGGTTAATATGGCCGGTTCAGGACACCCCGGCGGCTCTTTAGGTAGTGCGGATATTCTTACTTCACTCTTTTTTAGTGAGATGAATCATGATCCCAAAAATTGGAACAGAGATGGTGTTAATAAGGATATTTTCTTTCTCTCGGCAGGACATCTCTCACCGCTTTTTTACAGCGTTTTGGCACGCTCCGGATACTTCCCGGTTGAGGAGTTAGGTACATTCAGGAAACTGGGGTCACGGCTACAAGGCCACCCTTCAACAGATATGGGACTTCCCGGCGTTCATGTAGCCTCCGGTTCTCTCGGACAAGGTCTTTCAATTGCTTGTGGAGCAACTGTTTCTAAAAGGATGTCGGGAGATAAGAACTTTGTTTATGTTCTTATAGGTGACGGAGAGAGTGAAGAGGGGCAGATTTGGGAAGCGGCACTTTTTGCTGCACAACATAAACTTGACAGATTGATAGCGATTACCGATTGGAACGGACAGCAGATTGACGGACCGGTTCATACCATCCTGGATCTTGGTGATTTAGAGGCAAAATGGAGATCATTCGGCTGGGACTGTAAAGTCGCGGACGGAAACTCAATTAAGGAGATTCTCAGTTCAATCAAATGGGCTAAGAGCAAAGAGGGAAATGGAAAGCCAAAGATGTTATTAATGCGTACAGATATGGGTAAAGGTGTAGATTTCATGCAGGGCACACACCACTGGCACGGCAAGGCTCCAAACTCACAAGAGACAGAGATAGCTTTAGGCCAGCTTAAAGAGTCTCTCGGCGACTTCTAGGAATATTATTTATTCAATTTCACAAACCTCTAATCATAATGAAATTAATCGAAAAATATATTAACAGCGGGAACAAAGATACCCGTTCGGGTTTTGGAGCCGGCCTGCTCGAAGCCGGTAAAAGAAACAGTAAAGTAGTTGCTTTATGTGCCGACCTTACCGGTTCACTCAAAATGGATGCTTTTGTTAAAGAGTTTCCGGAAAGGTTTCTTCAATGCGGAATAGCAGAGGCCAATATGATTGGTACGGCAGCCGGATTGGCTGTTACCGGAAAAATTCCGTTTGCGGGAACATTTGCAGGATTCGCAACCGGGCGTGTATATGACCAGGTAAGGCAAAGCATAGCATATTCCAATACTAATGTTAAGATATGCGCTTCACATGCCGGAATTACCCTTGGAGAAGATGGAGCTACTCACCAGATAATGGAAGATATCGGTTTAATGAGGATGTTGCCCAACTTAACTGTGATAAGCCCCTGTGACTACAACCAGACAAAGGCCGCTACAATAGCCATTGCAGATTATAACGGACCTGTCTATTTGAGATTTGGCCGTCCTGCGGTACCTAATTTTACTCCGGCAGATCCCGGATTTGAGATAGGTAAAGCCCAGATGATTAGCGAAGGAGAAGATGTCTCGATATTTGCTACCGGACATCTTGTGTGGGAGGCAATTCTGGCAGCCGACATCCTTAAGGAGAAGGGAATATCTGCCGAGGTTATAAATATCCATACAATTAAACCTTTAGACAAAAAAGCAGTCTTAGAATCGGCCGCAAAAACTAAAGCTGTTGTTACTGCAGAGGAGCATCTCGTTGCCGGAGGACTCGGAGAGTTAATAGCAGGATTATTTGCAAGTCAGATGCCTGTGCCTGTTGAATTTGTGGCAGTTGACAACCTGTTTGGTCAAAGTGGGAAGCCGGCTGAGCTTATGAAAGAGTATGGGCTAACTGCAGAAAATATTGTTGTTGCTGCACAAAAAGCGATATTAAGAAAATAACAGCGTAGTACGGCAAATTGCGATAACTAAGGGTATGGACGATAAAGATCTTCTCGAACTATTCAGAGAGGAGGGCAAGCAAAACTACGCCTTCAACTTTATTGTTGACAAATACAGTGAGCGGCTATATTGGCATATCAGGAAAATGGTTGCCTCACATGATGACGCTAACGATTTATTGCAAAATACGTTAATTAAAGCCTGGAAAGCCCTTCCACAATTCAGAGAAGAGTCATTATTATTTACATGGCTATACAGAATAGCTACAAATGAAACGCTCACTTTTTTAAAAAAGGCTAAGGCCAAGGCAGTGTTTTCACTTAGTGATTACACTAAGCAGGTAGATAGTTTAGTTGAATCAGACCCATTTTTCAATGGAGACGAGGCTCAACGTCTTTTTAGAAAAGCTGTAATGAGACTCCCCGAAAAGCAGAGGGCAGTTTTTAATATGCGTTACTATGATGAATTAAAATATGAAGAGATTTCGGAGATATTGGGCATATCGGTAGGTGCCTTAAAAGCCTCATATCACCATGCTTTTCAAAAAGTAAAAGATTTTTTAAAAAGCTCCGTTTAATCCTTTTCACATTTATATAGTCAAAGAGGTATGAAGACAAAATTTGATATTAATAACCCACATCTTAAAGAGAATCCGTTTACCGTCCCGGAAGGGTATTTTCTTAATCTAAGGGAAAATATCTCTGAGATGATCTCCTCCGAGAGGGTTGAAGAGAGTAAAATCGGATTCTGGAGGCTTGTAAAGCCCCAACTTGCTCTCGTATCTACATTTGCCGCAATATTCCTCATTGCATATGGAGCCCTTACACTCTTCTCTCCTGAGATAATCAAATCTAAGATGTCATCTGTAAGTGCTAATGGAGAAGCATCCCTGTTTGAATCAGGATTTTTGAAGACATCTTTTATAGACTTTATAGATTTTGAGGAGGACGCTTTAAACTCCTCCAGCGATACTATTGATAGTGACGATCTGGTAAAATATATTAGTGAAAATATTGACATCATAACATTAGCCTCTCTTGAATAGAGGATTATTTACAAATAATTAATAATCGCCATGAAAAAATATATAATAATATTGACATTATCGCTCTTTACCACCAGTCTCTTCTCACAAAACAATCCAATGATGAGACAACAGAGGCAACAAAAAGTGCATCAAATCCAGAATGCCAAGATTGCCTTTTTTACTACCGAAATGGGACTTACTCCGCAAGAAGCGGAAAAGTTCTGGCCCATCTACAACGAATATTGGAATGACCGTGAAAAGTTAGTGCAAAAAAACAGGGATTTGCTCTCACAAATCATCATCTTTATCAAAGATGAGAAAACAGCAAATCCGTCTGAATTGGTAAAAATCCTATTCTCCTATACAGCTACCACTTCTGAAGAAGGCGCCTTACATAAAATCTATTTTGAAAAATTCTACAAGATTCTGCCAATTGACAAAGTTGCTAAGCTGTACATTGCTGAGGAGGAGTTCCGGATGAGGATGATACGCCAGTTGCGAGGGGGCCCGGCTGCCAATCCTGTCATAACTTCACCTGTCAGATAGATAGAAATCACCGACAAGAGAGTTATATTGCGGGGTATAGCAATCTTTACCCTTCTCCTGTATAACTAACTCTTCTTCCTGTATTGTTTCAGCTTCTCCTTTAACAAACTCCAGCAAGACTCTCTTCGCTTTTTTGTGTGCAAGGGGTTTAACTCTGCATAATCTCAATAAAGAGAAAGAGAAGAAACGTGCAATTCTTATAAAAATATCTCCCTCATTTACAGGTAACACTACAGCCAAAATGCCTCCTCTTTTCAACAGGCTTTCCGCTGCTTTCAATATTTCATCAAACGGCAGCATATCATTATGTCTCGAGACACTTCTCCTATGCGATGATGCCTTTAAAGAGGAGGAGAAAAATGGAGGATTTGAGAGAATCAACGAAAAGCTCTCTCTGTACTCCTCACCAAAATCTTTTATATAATCCTTAAGGGGGGTATGAATGGACATCAGATAAGAACTCCAGGGAGATTCTTCAAAATTATACGCTGCTTCACTTGCCGAAGCCTCGTCCAAATCTATTCCCGTTATTTGAAAAGCTCTTTCCCCTCTGTTTTGCTCATTATTTACAAATTGTTCTTCCAACCGCTGAGCTATAATAAGTGCAATTACTCCTGTTCCGGTGCCGATATCTAAAATGCGATAAACATCATTGCTTCTCAATAATTCACTCTTTGGCAAATCAACCCAGGCAGACAGCAAGACTCCGTCTGTATTAACTTTCATCGCAGAATACTCCTGCTTTACCTTGAATTTTTTAAATGAGAAACTCTCCATCTTTCATCTCCAAAGTACGGTCACTCATCCTTGAGAGATCTTTATCGTGTGTGACAATAATAATTGTCTGCTTAAACTTGTCTCTTAGATCGAAAAAGAGTTGATGAATCTCTCTCTTTGTATTTGTATCCAGATTTCCCGAAGGTTCATCTGCAAAAAGTACAGATGGTTTATTGATAAGGGCTCTGGCAATAGCCACTCTTTGTTGTTCGCCCCCGCTCAGCTCAGAGGGTTTATGTGTAAGGCGCTCATTTAATCCTAAAAAAGAGAGGAGTTTAGAGGCCTCTTCCTTTGCTTTTCTCATTCCAAGGCCAGCAATGAGTGCAGGAATTGCTACATTTTCAAGAGCTGTAAATTCCGGAAGTAAATGATGGAATTGAAATACGAAGCCAATCTTTCTATTTCTAAAATCGGCCAAAGCATTTGATTTAAGCGAAAACACATCTACTCCATCAATATAGACCTTTCCGGTATCAGGTAATGATAAAGTACCAAGAATCTGGAGCAAGCTGGATTTTCCGGCCCCGCTTGCTCCAACAATGCTTAGCACTTCTGAATTCTTAGCCTCTAAATCCAGCCCCTTGAGAACAAGGAGATTCCCAAAGGATTTTGTTATATTTTGAGCCTTAATCATTCAGAATTATTCATCCTTCTCGCTCTCTTCGTATTCTTTGAGCAATTTATCTTGAATATCACCGGGAACTTGCTGATAATCTGCAAAATTCATAGTAAAGGTTGCTCTACCCGAAGTTAATGAACTGAGAGTTGTGGAGTATTTATGCATCTCCGCAAGAGGTACCCTGGCCTTAATAACTTCGAAACCTTTCACACTACTCATTCCCTCAATCATTGCCCTGCGGTTTTGCAGATCACTCATGACATCACCCATACAATCACTCGGTACAAGTACCTCTACACTATAGATAGGCTCCATAATCTTAGGACCGGCCTTTTTAAACGCCTCTCTAAAAGCGTTTCTGCCTGCCAGTTTAAATGATATCTCATTTGAATCAACCGGATGCATCTTGCCATCGTAAACAAATACCCTGATATCCCTTGCATACGAACCTGTCAAAGGCCCCTCCTCCATCTTCTCCATTATACCTTTCAGAATAGCAGGCATAAACCTTGCATCAATTGAACCTCCAACAATACAGTTGTAGTACTCAAGCTTTCCACCCCACTCCATTGGGTACTCCTCCTGACCTCTTATATTAAGAACGAGTTCTCTGCCATCAACTTTAAATTTATTCCCTGCAGGCACTCCTTCCACAATAGGCTCTATAAGGAGGTGAACCTCACCAAATTGGCCTGCACCTCCCGACTGCTTTTTATGGCGATAGTCGGCTGCAGCAACCTTAGTAATTGTTTCTCTATAGGGAATCTTTGGAGTAATAAGGTCAACCTCAATCTTATGAGTGTTGTTTAAGTGCCATTTGAGAATATTTATATGATGCTCACCCTGTCCGCTGAGAATAATTTGTTTAAGCTCTTTAGAGTATTCAACTTTGATTGTGGGATCCTCGGCATGGGCCCTGTTAAGAATTTCGCCCAGCTTTTCATCATCTTTCTCGGACTTAGCCTTTATTGCCGTTCTGAACTTGGAAGGAGGAAATACTATCGGATCAAATACCCACTCCTGTTGACCCGCATTAAATGTTTGGTTAGTCCTTGCAGACTTCACTTTTACTATACATCCTATATCTCCGGCAACTATCTCTGCCAGCTTCTCCTTTTTCTTTCCTGCAACTGCATAGATGGTTGAAATTCTCTCTCTGGCGCTATTTTCAGGATTGACCATATCCATTGATTCGGTAAGTTTTCCTGACATTACTCTAAAAAACGAAACTTCGCCAAGGTGCTGTTCTATAGCTGTTTTATAAATAAAAATAGAGGTTTGACCATTTACATCACAAGGGACCTCTTCTCCATCTTTTAGTTTCTGAACAGATTTATCCGGACTTGGCCCAACATTAATGATAAATTCCATAAGTCTCTTAACACCAATGTCTCTCTTCCCGGATAAACAGAAAAGAGGAATAACATCATTGTTTGTCAAACCTATTGAAAGTCCTTTTCTGATCTCATCCTCGGTAAGGGCTCCTTTATCAAAGAAGAGCTCCATTAAAGCTTCGTCATTTTCGGCAGCAAGTTCTGCAAGCTGCTGATGCAGTTCATCTGCCTGGTCTTTAAGATCTGCCGGAATTTCGTGCTCTTCCCTCGTTCCATTATCATCTTTGAACAGGTACATTTTCATTTTAAGGACATCAACAAATGAGTTGAACCCCATTCCTACCTCTACAGGAAACTGTACCGGAGCTACTTTTTTACCAAAAGTTTGTCTTATGCTATCCAAGGTATTTTCCCAGTTTGATTTCTCATGATCCAGCTGGTTAACTCCAATTACAAGCGGTTTGGAATACTGCCCGGCATACCTTGCAAGAATCTCTGTTCCTACCTCTACTCCCTGCTGAGCATTGACTATCATAAGCCCCATATCGGCAACTTTAAAGGCAGAGATTACACCTCCGATAAAATCATCCGAGCCCGGAGTATCAATAATATTAAGCTTATGATCCATAAACTCTGTATATAGAAGTGACGGGTAGATAGATCTTTGATAAATCTGTTCAACTTCTGTGTTATCGCTTACTGTAGTTTTTGCTTCAACCGTACCTCTGCGATCAATAACTTTACCTTCAAACAACATAGTTTCTGCAAGAGTGGTTTTACCTGATTTAGTATTCCCCAGCAATACTATGTTGCGAATGTTTTGGGTGGGATAAACTTTCATATAGTTAAGATTTACATATTAATTTCCAGCTGTAAAAACAGAGGGCTCAAAAATAGGAAAAAAAAATCACTTAACAATATCATCAAAAGTTTGCAACATTTTACTTGCAGAGCTGAATCCCGACATTCGGTGAAGCTCCTTAAAGGGGGCTCCTCTCCTTAGTAACATTGAGGCATGTTGAATTCTGTACATTGCAATCAGACCTTTAACCGTAATACCAAAATGCTCCTGTAAAGATCTATTCAAAATATCAGATTTTACACCAATTTCCAATGAAATGCGCGCCGATGTAAATTTTGCATCCAAATGTCCTTTTTTACTCTCTAAAATTTCATAGAGCGCATTGAGAGTCTCCTCATTATTTAAAAATTTATCCATAGTTTTTTTTACAAATCTAAATCTACTATTATCTTAATAACAAGTGTTACCTTGTAATATTTCTGATTTAATATGAATATTTTCTTTTTCTAAAAATTATTGGCTTAAAACACATTATTCACTTGTGCTTTTTACTATTTATAACTGTTACTGAATTATGGCGATTACAAATTATATTTGTTATGTATGAATTATGATCCCATAAGAGATAGAATTAAGAGACAAAGAAGAACCTTGGGTCTTACTCAGGAGTATATGGCTGCTATACTTGAAATATCTGCAAATTCTTACAGAGAGATTGAAAATGGCCCCACTACTCTTATAAATCCACGGCTGTACGAAATAGCAAAAATCCTGAATATCCCTTTGGATTATCTAATATTTGGCACTCCCACGGCAGATGATAATCAAAAAAAGATTGAAGAGATTGAAAGAAATTATCAAAAGAAAGAACTCTCCCTAAAAGCATCTTTTAAAATACAGCTCGCAGAAAAAGAGGAGGAGATAGACATACTTGAAGCAAAACTCAAGACCAAAGAGAGTATAATAGGAGTTCTTAAAGAGAGAAACCCGGACTATTAAGTTTTTCTACTTTTGCTTTTTCTTGGTAAATTGCCAAAAATAGAAAATGAACTCTTTACTTATTAATTATTCCAGTCCCGATAAAATTGAGGCAGGCTGTGATGAAGCCGGCAGAGGATCTCTTGCCGGACCGGTATGCGCCGCTGCAGTGATTCTTCCAAAAGATTTTTACCACCCACTCCTGAATGATTCAAAAAAAATGACCTCTACATCCAGAGAAGCTCTTAGAAGTATTATAGAAAGAGAGGCTGTTGACTTCTCGGTAGCCTTTATTCAACCCGATGAGATTGACATTCTGAATATCTTAAAAGCATCAATCTTTGCAATGCATCGGGCGCTAGATGGCCTTAGCAAAGCCCCGGAGCATATTCTTGTGGATGGTAATCATTTTATAAGCTACAGAGATACCCTGCACAGCTGCATAGTAGGCGGAGACGGTAAATATACAGCAATTGCAGCTGCATCTGTCCTGGCCAAAACCTACAGGGATGAATACATGATAAAACTTTCAAAGGAGTATCCGGAATACGGCTGGGACAGAAATATGGCATATCCAACAAAGGAGCACAGGGAAGCTATTGAAAAGCATGGAGTTACTATCCATCATCGAAAAAGTTTTAAGCTTTTTTAATTATTGCAACTCCATGATTAGAATTCCATAAGGATTGTGATAAATAGTTATATTTGTCAAATCTTTTCGAATTATTCTAAAGTTTAAAATATTTTTACAACTCAAATATCAATTAATAAGATTAAATCAATCACAAAAATGAGAAAAAAACATCTTTTATTTTTATTGGCTTCTATGCTCCTTTTAGCGCCGGTAAGGGCCGACGAGGGTATGTGGCTTCTTCCTTTTATCGAAAAGCTAAACATTAAGACCATGAAGAAAATGGGTTTTAAGCTATCTGCCAAAGATATTTACGACATTAATAAATCGAGCCTTAAGGATGCAATTGTCCATTTTGGTGGTGGTTGTACCGGTGAGATTATTTCAAAAGAGGGTCTATTACTTACAAATCACCACTGCGGCTACGGAAAGATTCAGGAATTGAGCACCGTAGAGAATGACTATCTGCAGCATGGTTTTTGGGCAATGAGCAAAGAGCAGGAACTTCCGGCGCCGGGCTTGAGCGTCACATTTGTAGAGAGCTTCATAGATATCACAGCGGAATTTGAAGCTGCCCAAAGGAGCCTGGCCGAAAATAAAAGCGCAATAAGTGAGCTTAATGAAAGCCTTGCAAAAAAATACATTGGAGATAAAAAATTTGTTAACGGGAACATTCATTCAATGTTTGGAGGCAATAGCCATTTTTATGTTGTAACAAAAACATTTAATGATGTTCGTTTTGTAGGTGCACCTCCCTCTTCAATAGGGAAATATGGTGCTGATACAGATAACTGGGTATGGCCAAGACATACCGGAGATTTCTCTCTGTTCCGTGTCTATGCCGACGAAAACAACAATCCTGCAAACTACTCTCCAAACAATAAGCCATACACACCTAAGAAACACCTGACTATCTCTCTTAAAGGCGTTAAACAAAATGATTTTGCAATGATTATTGGTTTTCCGGGTACCACAACCCGCTATATGACAGCAGCAGAAGTTGCAGAAACCAGAGATATCGGAAATGCTATCCGGATACATGCAAGAGGAGTCCGTCAAGAGGTGCTGATGAAGGAGATGGTTGCAGATCCTAAGATTCGTCTCCAGTACTCAAATAAATATGCCCGCTCGTCCAACTTCTGGAAGAAATCATTGGGAATGAATGAAACATTTGCCAAAAACAATGTTGAAGAGCGTCGCGCAAAAGAGGAGAGAGCCTTTATAGAGTGGGTCAATCAAGATCCTGCCAGAATTGAAAAGTATGGAAAGGCTCTTGAAACCATCAATAACAGTGTAACAGAAAGGGCGGATAATCTCTATAAAAAGGGCTATCTCTCGGAGACATTGAGCAATATTGAAATTGTCTCTGCAGCTAACAGCTATTTTATGCTCGCAAACCTGCTCGCTTCGGGTGATGAGGAGAAAATTGCTTCACAAAGGAAGAATCTTGAAGATAGGATAGAGAAGTTCTACCTGGATTACTCTGCTCCTACCGACCGCAAGGTGACAAAAGCAATGATAAAAGTTTACAAAGAGAAGATTGACCCAAAAGATAGACCATCATTCTATAACGAAATCGATTCGAAGTTTAATGGCGATATTGATGCTTATGTAGATAATATTTTCGACAACTCCTTGTTTGTCTGCAAGGAAAAAGCAGACAAAATCATTGCAAACAAAGATTTCAAATCAATGCAGGATGATCCTGCCGTTAAATTGGGCAGCAGTATAAGTCAGCTTGCAAGAGGAATGGGATTTGGATTCGCTATTACTCCTGAAGCGCAAAAGATGGCGCAAGCCTTCAAAGCTTATATGGCCGGCATATTAGAAATGAAAAAGAACGCTCCACTCTATCCCGATGCAAACTCAACTATGCGTATGACTTATGGTAAAGTGTTGAACTACTCTCCCAAAGATGCCGTCCTTTATGAAAATATAACTACCCTGACAGGAGTTATGGAAAAAGAAGACCCTAATAACTGGGAATTTGTCATTCCTGATAAGCTAAAAGAGTTGTATAGAACCAAAGATTATGGTGAGTATGCGCTTCCTAACGGTGAAGTGCCGGTATGCTTTCTCACTAACAACGACATCACGGGAGGTAACTCCGGGAGTCCTGTATTGAATGCAAAGGGTGAATTGATTGGCTGTGCATTTGATGGTAACTGGGAAGCTATGAGTGGCGATGTAATATTTGAACCATCTCTTCAGAGATGTATCAACGTTGATATCCGTTACGTCCTTTTCATTATAGAAAAGTACGGTAATGCCAAACATATCGTTGATGAAATGACTATTTCAAAATAGGGTTTACTCCGGATAGATCTAAACTTTTTTTGAGAGAAGTTGTTCATATATAAAATTGGTTTTATAATGGATGTCAAAATAGTCGAAGAGGTACTTCGGGGGGTGGTTCACCCGGTTAAAGAGAAGAGTGTAGTAGAATTAGGATTGGTTGAAGATATTAAATTCGAAGATGAAAGGTTGAGGTTTAAGCTTGTGTTTCCATCCCCCGATGCACTCTCTTCTTCTATTAAAAAAAGTTGCGAAAAGGCTATAAGAGAGGCTTTCCCTAATGATGATTTTAAAATCTCCATTATGGAGTTGGTGAGGGAGCGTAAGATTGAGAAGAAGAAAACTGTAGCACTTGGACAGGAGGTCCTTGAAAATGTAAGGCATATCATTGCCATTTCAAGCGGTAAAGGGGGGGTTGGCAAGTCAACGGTTTCTGTAAATCTTGCTATTGCTTTGGCTAAGGCCGGATATAAAGTGGGGCTGTCAGATGCAGATGTTTACGGTCCTTCAATACCTAAAATGACCGATACGGAGAATATACGCCCTACCATGGATGACTCGGGCGGGAAAGAGCTGATTGTTCCGATCGAGAAATATGGAGTAAAATGGGTTTCAATAGGATACTTTTCTAAGCCCGAACAGCCCCTTATTTGGAGAGGCCCAATGGCAAGCAATGCTCTCAAACAAATGATTCTCCAGGTAAAATGGGGTGAGCTGGATTTTTTGCTGATAGATCTCCCTCCCGGCACAGGGGATATCCATATTTCACTGGTTCAAGAGATTCCCATATCGGGGGCAATTATAGTAACAACTCCCCAGGATGTGGCCCTTGCCGATGTAGAGAAGGGTGTTAATATGTTCCGGGCAAAAGGGATTGAAAAGCCTGTACTTGGGCTGGTTGAAAATATGGCCTGGTTCACACCGGCAGAACTTCCTGAGAATAGATATTATATCTTTGGGAAAGAGGGTGGAAAGAGAATGGCTAAAAAATTCGGCATCCCTCTGCTCGCTCAAATTCCACTTATACAGAGCATAAGAGAAAGTGGTGACGAAGGAACTCCAATAGCGTTAAAAACAAGGGAAGATAGTAAAAGCTACTATGAACTTGCAATGAAAATCAATGAAAAGCTTGATTAATCTTTATTTTTACTAATCCTTCTTTTCCAGCGCTCCCGTGCATATTGCTGCATGTCGGCGCTTATGTCCCTGTCGTCAATAATCTCTAAACCTAAAATAGTCTCTATTACATCTTCGAGAGTGACAACTCCTTCAAAACCGCCATATTCATCAACTACTGCTGCAATATGAGATTTTTGTGACAACAGCTTCTCCCATAAGATTGTAACGGGCTGAATATTGGGAACATAGATAATCGGCCTCTTGAAAGCAGATAGTCTTTCCTCAAAAATATCACTTGCAAGAGACTCAGTGACATCCTCTCTATAGACAAAACCCGTTATACTCTCTTTATTGTCGGGAGAATAGATGGGAATACGCGAGAATCTCCTGTAATTCTTAACTTTGTAGAACTCCTCAACAGTCATATCCTCCGGAGCTGTTTCAACCACAACCCTGGGAGTCATTATGTCTTCAACTTTGACCGACCTCAATTTTATAAGATTCTGAATGATCCTGCTCTCTGCCATGCCAATAACACCCTCTTGCTCTCCTATATCTACCATTGCAGAAAACTCCTCTCTGCTCACAGAGGGCTCTTCGCTCTCTTTACCCGAAACCCCCTTTGTAAAAAGCTCAGAAACAAGTACCAGCGGGTAGGTAATGTAAATCATGATTGAGATTACTGAACCGGATACTATTGCTATTGATTTCCAGTAGTGCGCTCCGATAGATTTTGGGAGAATCTCAGAGAGGACAAGTATCAGGATTGTGAGCACCGCAGATGTTATTGCAAAGTATGCATCTCCAAAAACAATTGCCGCTTGTGCGCCTACTCCCGCAGCTCCTACTGTGTGGGCTATAGTATTAAGAGATAGAATAGCAGACAACGGTCTGTCAATATCGGCTTTATGCTTTTTTAACCGCTTTGCCCCCTTAGCCCCCTGCTTCTCTTTCATTGAGATAAAGGAGATAGGGGTAGTGAGCAGGACAGCCTCCATTACCGAGCAGGTAAAAGAGACAAAAAGGGCAAGAAGCAGGTAAAAAATTAACAGGCCCATTTTGGTTTATGGTTTATAATCAGTGATTGGTGAGGTACTTTTTAAGTATAGCTCATCCATCTGCACCTGGTCAATCATTGAGGGGGCATCAAGCATTACATCTCTGCCGGCATTGTTCTTTGGAAAGGCTATGTAATCACGGATTGTCTCGTGACCTCCAAAAAGTGCACAAAAACGGTCGAATCCGAATGCAATCCCCCCGTGGGGAGGTGCTCCGTACTTAAATGCATTTATTATGAATCCGAATTTGTACTCTGCCTCTTCTCTGGAGAACCCCAGTACCTCAAACATTCTTTTTTGAACTGCTGAGTCATGTATTCTGATAGAACCTCCCCCCAATTCACTGCCATTGAGTACAAAATCGTAAGCATTTGCAGCTACCTGAGCTATTTCTGCTCTGTTGTCGCTATAGAATTTATCCATATCCTCTGGTTTGGGCGCCGTGAATGGGTGGTGCATTGCGTAGAATCGCTGAGTCTCTTCATCCCATTCAAAGAGGGGAAAATCATAAACCCACAAAGGGGCGTAGTGGTCACTTTTTCTAAGGCCTAATCGGTTGGCCATTTCAATTCTAAGCGAACCTAAAGCTTCCCGGGTTTTTCTTCTCTCACCGGCAAGAATGAGGATTAAATCCCCTTTTTCTGCTTTTACATAGTTGGCAATGGCCTCTAAGCCATTAACCGAATAAAATTTATCAACAGAAGATTTAATCCCATCTTCTGCAACCCTAATATAAACCAACCCTTTAGCTCCAATTTGCGGTCTTTTAACCCAATCGGTAAGCTCATCTATCTGTTTACGGGTATAGCCAGCTGCTCCATCAATACAAATAGCTCCCACATACTCTGCCGAGTCGAAAACCGCAAAGTTCTTACCCCCTGCAAAATCAATATTTTCACGGCCGGTCTCTCCAATGTTTTTGAGTTCGGAAATTTTCATTCCAAACCTGATATCAGGTTTATCGGAGCCGTAGTACTTTATAGCGTCTGAGAATGACATTCTGGGGAAAGCTTCATTTAACTCCCTACCCAATACATTTTTGAAAAGAGCTTTAATCATCCCCTCAAATGTATTCAGAACATCTTCTCTCTCTACAAAAGACATTTCACAATCAATTTGGGTAAACTCCGGCTGCCGGTCTGCACGGAGATCTTCATCCCGGAAACAGCGGACAATCTGGAAGTATCTATCATAACCAGCCACCATCAATAGCTGCTTAAACTGCTGGGGACTTTGAGGAAGTGCATAAAATTCGCCGGGATTCATTCTTGAGGGAACAACAAAATCGCGTGCCCCTTCGGGAGTAGATTTTATTAGCACAGGGGTTTCAATCTCAATGAATCCGATACTGTCAAGGTATTTACGAGTCTCTCCGGCCATCTTATGCCTCAACTCCAATGCCCTTTTAAGAGGATTTCTTCGCAGATCCAGGTAGCGGTACCTGGCTCTTAGCTCCTCTCCTCCATCTGTGTCATCTTCGATTGTAAAGGGAGGGGTCTCCGATTCATTCAAAACTATTATGGAACTGAGTTTAATCTCTATATCTCCTGTAGGTATCTTGCTGTTTTTATTGCTTCTCTCGCTCACAACACCTGTTGCCCTTATTACATACTCTCTTCCCAGTTTTTCTGCCTCTTCATTCAACTTATGCCCTGAGCTGTCATCCACTACCAGTTGGGTTATCCCATAACGATCTCTCAAATCTATGAAAGTCATCCCTCCCATCTTTCTAACTCTTTGAATCCATCCGGCCAGTGTGACCAATTCTCCCGCATTGGTTAACCGCAATTCGCCGCAGGTGTGCGTTCTATACATATCGGTAATTTTAAAATAAGTTGCAAATATAGTAATTCCGAATCTTACAATTATTGTTTGGGCAGATAGGTTGCCGCCTCAGGCAGTATTCTGTTGATCTGTGCAATCCTATTGGCATCAGAAGGGTGAGTGCTAAAGAAATCCATTTTTGAATTACCGCCCTGACTCATTCTTTCCCAGAATCCGGGAGCTACATAAATATCATATCCGGCCATTGCCATAATTATCAAACCAAGCCTGTCCGCCTCATATTCATGCTTCCTGGAATAGGGTAACAGTACACCCAGCTGACTACCCAGTCCATAGGCCAATCCAAAAACCATCTGCCTCTTTTGATTCTCTGTCCCAATAAATGCAGAAATTGCCTCACCTGCAATCCCAACCAAAGCTTCCTGGCTCATCCTCTCATTGCCGTGCTTTGCCAAAGCATGAGCAATCTCATGACCCATAACAACAGCTACTAAATCGGGAGTATTTGTGATTTTCATAATACCCTCATAAAAGACGATGTTTCCGTTTGGCAGGCAAAATGCGTTCACCTGATCACTTTTTATAAGATCAAAGCTCCAGGTTATTCCCTCCAGAGCACTCTCCCAGCCATTTTTTTTCAGATACTGCCCAACAGCAGAGGTAAGATCTTTGCCCACTTTTTTAACCACCTCCAGTTGAGCTCTGTTTGTTGAAGTCTCTGATTTACTCATAAGATCGGTATAAGCCTGTTGGCTCAAAGATGTTAGTTCTCCCTGACTAAATAAAAGCACCTGTTTACGGCCGGTAATCATCACTCTGCTGCAAGAGGATAGAGCTATTATGGCAATAAGTGCAAAAATTGTTATTCTGCGTAATTTTGTATCAAAAAAGCGAAATAGTACTCTTTTCATAATAAAAAACATGTTAAAATTTTATAGTTAAATACTATAAATTGCAAATTTATTAAAATTTCTTTACTGTTAAATTCTTAAAAAAAGTTTGCCTCCTTATCAATTATTTACTATCTTGGCAAGAAATTGTATCTAACATAAGACTGTTTCCGTTTTTTCTACTTACAAACAGATCATTGAATACTCTTAACTCACATTCTATCATTATTATGAAAAACTACACAGTAATCAAAAGAATCTATCTGCTCGTATTCCTAATTTTTTTTGTCAATTGTTTTGCTTTAGCTAAAATCCCTCAAAATACTTCTAAAAAAGAGGAAGGTAAGGATATTTACAAAGAGTTACAGCAAAAGGGCAAAAAAGAGGAAGGTATGTTCAACCTCTATGTTATGGATGGTAAATATTATTTTGAAATACCTGACTCTCTTTATAATCGTGAGATGTTAATGGTAACGAGGTATGCCGGTACTGCAATGGATATGAATTTTGCCGGAGAAGCTCTTGACGAGAGAGTCTTTATTTGGGAGAAAAGGGAAAATAAATATATTCATCTCAGGACAAAATCTTACAGAAAAGTTGCCGACACAGAGAGTCATCTTTTTAATGCGGTGGAGTCTTGTATGGTCCCTCCCATTATTGCCACACTTGATATTGAGGGGTTCTCAAATGATTCAACATCGGTAATTGTTAATGTTACCGATCTTTATCGGAAAGATATACTCGCATTTGGATTAGATTATGATACAAAGAAAAGATTTATCTTGGGAAACATTGACGACAAAGGAAGTTATATAATAAGTATGAGGAGCTTTCCTACAAACATTGAGGTAAAGAGTGCTAAAACATATATTTTAACCGGTAGTAGCGATAAAATTGAAGATGAAAAACTTAGGATAGTAACTCTTGAGATCCATAATTCATTGTTATTGCTCCCTGCCAAACCTGCAATGTCTCGTATCTTCGATGAAAGAGTCGGCTTTTTTTCTCAAAAACAATATGATTATGGTTTTGATGATGCGCAAAAAGCCACAATAACACAATATATCAGAAGATTCAACCTGATTCCCTCGAATATTGAAGCATATCGGAAAGGTGAATTGGTGGAACCGATAAAGCCAATTATTTATTATTTAAGTCCGAATATTCCCCCTCAGTGGGTTAAATATTTTGCCCAGGGTATTGAAGATTGGCAACCGGCATTTGAAAGGGC
>CAYZPF010000002.1:0-40861 GCA_964479995.1 uncultured Muribaculaceae bacterium
ATCATATCATTCTGTTCATCACTCAAATTCAATATCTGCTCCTTCACTCCTCTACGCTCCCATATATATTGCTCCACAAAATCGGACATGTTCTGGATAGCAAGCATGTATTTAAGGTTACCTTTCATAAATTTTGAGTAGAAATTTGGAGTGTTAAAATCGAAAACACCAAAATTGAACACCAAATCCTTACCATCCTCCGGATAATAAAGCCTTAACGCACTATGGCCAAAAATTGAGTACAACTCATCACCCGATGAGCAGGTTATTAATGAAATTTGCGGTCTTTGCCTTTGAATCTCCCCCTCTTGCGCCATTAGTGACAGAGGAAAAATCAGGAAAAAAATAAATAAAACTCTTCTCATCTCTCTTATTAAATCTTCTAAGCAGGTTTTTATATTTTAAATTTATTAAGTCTATTTACCGGGACGTAATCTACTAAAAGTCCACCTCTTTTGCGGAAAGATACCGCTCCTTCTACTCCTGATATCCTCCGTCACATAAAAAAGACCCGGATCAAAATTGTTAAGGGTTTTCTCAACATTTGTAGTCATCTTCCTCTCTACCACGGTCTCAATAATATCAATATCGCCAAGAGAACCTGAGGCATGAATTTGCGTAGCCCCCATATCTTTAGCATTAAGAAGCATAACCAGCTCTTTACCATCTTTTTTTGTATAGATTCTATACAAAATAAAACCATAAGCAATCTTTTGCTCAATCAGGATCCCGATATAGTTTCCGGTGGCATATCCGGCCGCATACGACAGATATGCTATTACGTTATTCGCCCTTGAGAATATCTCCGATATGACAACAATCCAAATTAAAACTTCAAAAAAACCTATAATAGGAGCTATATATTTAGCCCCTTTTGATACAAACAAAATCCTTAAAGTACCCAATGAGACATCTACTATTCTTCCAAAAAAGATTATAAATGGTAATAGCCACGGGTATAGATCTATAAACTGCGACATTCTCTATTCAATCATTAAGAATTTATTATCTGTTTTTACTTTTCTAAATGCAGCAGATAAGTAATCTGCAATATCCGAAGTTATAAGAGACTCCTCTCCTATCTCATTTGCAGCCAAATCTCCGGCCAGACTATGCAGATAGATACCAGCCAGGGCCGACTCTTTGGATGAATAACCCTGGGCCAACAAGCCTAATATAACACCCGTAAGGAGATCTCCGCTCCCTGCTGTAGCCATGCCCGGATTACCGGTCGAATTAAACCAAACCTCACCGGAAGGTGTTGAGAGAGAGGTAAAGGCACCTTTAAGGACGACAAAAACCTTATACCTCCTGGAAAAATCAAGTTGCTTTTGGAGCGCTTCCAAAGAGGTGTTACTGCTACCGGCCAGTCTTGAAAACTCACCAGGGTGAGGTGTCAATATTGAATTCTCTGGTAATCGTTCAAGCATGGCTCTTTGAGTAGCAATAATGTTGATTGCATCGGCATCAAAGATTGCCGGCATACGAAATCTCCCGATAAAATCATCTAATAAATCTGTAGAGAAGGAGGTTAATCCCAATCCCGGACCAATTGCAGCAGCGTTATATTTGTCTATTTTAATATTCAATCTGCCTCTGTCAGACTCCATGATGGAACAGATGGCTTCAGGAACCGAAATTTGAAAAATTGAAAGCAGCTCAGGCCTCACATAAAGAGTCAACAAGCCCGCTCCGGCTCTTAAAACCCCTCTCGCTGCAAGAGTTGCAGCCCCTGCCATTCCTCTGGAGCCTGCTAAAAGAAGTGCATGACCGTAATTCCCTTTATGTGAGTGTTTTTTACGCTGTTTAATTATTAAATGAACCACATCTTTATCAATCATATAGTAGGTGGTATCCTGTTCTCTTATCGCCTGTTTATCAAGCCCAATATCAATTATTTCCCATATACCTGTAAATTCATAGGACTCTTTAAGAAAGAGCGGCAGCTTTGGTATCTCAAGGGTTATGGTCCGAGTCGCCTTTATAATTGTATCGGCAACATTTAGCTCCGGATTGTCGCAGATAAGTCCGCTTGGAAGGTCAATTGAGACAACAGTTGCAAAAGAGGCATTTATTGATTTGATTACTTCAAGAAAAATTCCGGAAGGGGGTCTGTTCAGGCCCGTTCCAAAGATTCCGTCAATCACCAGGCATCCATCGGGTATTGAGGGTATATCCTCTGGTTGTTCAATTCTTTCAGGCTCTCTTTTTGTCGTTTTATAATACTCCTCCAAGATCTCTCTCCTGCTGTCAGATATCCCTTTCCGGCCAGTCAATATATCTGTTCCTGATACTTCTGGCTGAATAATATAGAGTTCACATGGAAAACCCCTTTCATGCAAGAGGTTTGCCGCTGCAATGGCGTCATTTCCGTTATTACCTGTTCCTGCAAACAGATAAATCTCACGGAAGTTGGACAAATATTGAGTATCGAGCCGGTTTATTATCTCACCGGCTACCCTCTTTATAAGAGAACTCTCACTTATAGACTGTCTCATAAGTGTAGAAGCATCAATCTCTTTGATTTGAGCTGCGGTAAAGATTTTCATTTTTTAAGTAAAGTTATATATCCAATAAAGATAGAATTTTATTTTAACATAAACAGAGCACATTTGTTATATTGGGAGAGTTAAATAAGAATAAACGGTATGGCAGTAGAAGAATACAATCTGTTTGAGATGAGAAGAGATTATAAACGACCTCCCCTGGAGGCGAATAATATGAATAAAGATCCGGTAAATCAATTTGCAAAATGGTTTGAAGAGGCTGTGCAAAGCGAATCTGCAGAAGCAAATGCAATGATCTTATCCACAGTTAATTCCAATAATCACCCCTCGTCCAGAGTGGTGCTCTTAAAAAGCTTTTCTCAAGACGGATTCACATTCTTCACCAACTACGAAAGTAGGAAAGGGATTGAAATAGCTCACAACAACAAGGTAGCGCTTCTCTTTTTTTGGGATAAACAGATGAGGCAGGTTAGAATCGAAGGTATAGCTTCAAAGATTGATCCCGCTTTATCCGATGAGTATTTCAATTCACGTCCGAGAGAGAGCAAGGCCTCTTCTCTACTCTCCAGGCAAAGTAAACCACTTCCCGACCGTTCGCACTTTGACATTAAAATTGAGGAGTTAGCCTCCTCTTCTAAAGAGATTGTTCGTCCTGCAACGTGGGGAGGCTATCTTATCACTCCGTTCTATTTTGAATTCTGGCAAGGAGGTTCGGGAAGAGCTCATGACAGGTTTGAGTACAGAAAATCTGATGCCGGCAGATGGGAGATTACAAGACTATACCCTTAATGCTTTAAAAAGTTTAACTGTTTAAGCTTTTTATTCAAAATTATAAGTTAATATTGTAGTAAATAATCTATTTGGAGAGTGATACGGAAACCATTCTTTAACTATCGCCTTTTTATTTGGGTTTTGATGCTCCTTGCCATAGTTATGGGAGGCGTCTCTCTTGTGGTAGCCTATACCTATAAGCTTCAAAAGAGGACAGAGCTTTATATCGAACAATCCCGTAGCAGCGTAAGTGAAGCAAAAGAGATGGAAAACCTGTTAAACTCCGTCAAAGAGCACACATCCACATATGTTGTCAATAAATCCAACCGTTGGGTGGACTCTTTGAAGAGCAGACAGGCGTCGTTTCTTTTTCATTTAGAAAGGGCCCGTTCCAAAGCAAATACAGCGGAGGAGATTATTCTTATCCAACAAATATCTGCTCTCTTCTCCAACCATGAGCAGAATATACTAAACGCAGTAATGTGCTACAAAGAGGGTGAAACCGGCAAAGCAAACGCCCTGTTGGTTCACTCTACACAAAGTCTTTTACCAACAATAAAAGAGAAGAGTGACGAGCTAAAGGCCATGAATAAGGAGGCAGAAATTTTTCATAAATCGGTAGTTTCCAAAACAAATGTAATAATACTAAGAATATTAATCTTCCTTGGTTTTGGCGGCATTGCAGCAGGGTTGTTACTGAGCTGGTTGATATGGAAGATGCTCTTCTCTCCTATGACACAACTGGTTCTTCAGGTACGGGGAGCCCAAGGGGAGAGGCTCTTTGAACCGCTCAAACTGCCCAGAGGAGGAGAGCTCGACGAACTTAGTGAAAGGATTAAAGAACTGATAAACAGGATGAACAAGGCAAGCGAAGATCTCATACGAAACAAAGAGCTTTTGCAATACTCCAACAAGTTTGCCAATCTGGGTAAAATAGCGCCAACTATTGCGCACGAGATAAGAAATCCTCTTGCAGCTATAAAAATGCTGGTCTATTCCATTAAAGAAGAGGTCACTCTGCCCACACATCTCAAAGAAGACTTTGAAATAATAACCCGTGAAATTGACAGAATAGATAACTTCACAAAGGATTTTCTCAAATTTGCAAAACCGTCGGAACCTGTACTGTTAAAGATAAACCCTATAAATCCTCTTAACGAAGTTATAAAATTGCTGAACCCCAGGTTCCTTAAAAACAATATTAAGGTCAACCGCGCCGGAATGTTGGTAGGACAACGTAGTGTAATGGCAGATGCTGACCAGCTCAAGCAGGTTTATATGAATATTATCCTTAATGCTATTGATGTCATGCCCGATGGCGGCGAACTCTCAATTAATACCCAGGAGATAACAGAAAACGACATCCATCAAACAACTCTTGAAAGAAAATATCTTAGGATTGATTTTGGAGATACAGGCCCCGGTATACCGGAAGCCATTCTTAATACTATATTCGAACCCTTCATTAAAGGTAGTGATCTTGGAGTGGGCATTGGACTCTCCATCTCTCAAAGTATAGCTAACTCTCACGGGGGGTGGCTGCAGGCAGAAAATAAGAGCCCGTCAGGCGGAGCTCTTTTCAGATTTTATCTTCCGATTACAGAATAATTCAAACATGGAGTAATTATGTTCAAAATATTGATTGTAGATGATGAGCAGAGTGTAAGGTACTCATTTAAAAAACTATTTAACTCCTCTCTTTACACCTTTATTGAGGCAGATAATGCACAGGAAGGAATGGTCTCTTTTTTAAATGAAAAACCACATTTAGTTATTCTGGACATAGAGATGCCGGGAAAAGACGGGATTCAACTTTTAAAAGAGATAAAAGAGTTTTCACCAGAAGTTCCGGTAATTATCATCACGGCGTACGGTTCGGGTGACAGAGTGATCAAAGCAATGAAATATGGTGCTTACGAATATGTTGAAAAGCCCTTTGATATCCCCAAGCTGATGGCAATCATAGAAGAGGCTCTTAAAAATGTGCGCATTATAGAAGAGCTTGATACAAAAAGCGAATCTCCAAGAGTGTCAGAAGATATAATTGTTGGAGAGAGTGCAGCCATAACAGAGGTCTTCAAGCTTATTGGGAAAGTTGCAACAAGTGATGCCAGTATTTTGATTGTCGGCGAAAGCGGTACAGGCAAGGAGCTGGTGGCAAGAGCTATACACAAGTATAGTGACAGATTGGCCAAGCCCTTTATTGCCATAAATTGCGCCGCTATTCCGGAGACCCTTCTGGAAAGTGAACTCTTTGGATTTGAAAAAGGGGCATTTACCGGAGCAGAGAGACAAAAAGCGGGAAAATTTGAAGAGGCTAATGGAGGAACGCTCTTTTTAGATGAAATTGGAGATATGAGCCCTGCCCTCCAGGCAAAACTACTCAGAGTACTGCAAGAGGGAACAGTCGAGCGATTAGGCAGTACCAAGCCGATAAAAGTTAACGCCAGGATCATTGCCGCCACTAATAAAAATCTGGAAAACGACATTATAAGCAGATGTTTTCGTGAAGACCTTTACTACCGCCTTAAGGTAATAACCATATCTCTTCCCCCTTTAAGAATGAGAAAAGAGGATATTCCCATACTCACCGCACATTTTATCCAAAAACACTCAAAAGGTGTAAAAGGTGAAAATTACACACTTCATCCCGACTCAATGAATGCACTCATGGAGTACAATTGGCCAGGCAATATCCGCGAACTGGAAAATGTTATTAAACGTGCAATAATCTTGTCACATGGCAGTATTATCAGCCCACACACCCTTTTTGACGGTCAGGGGAAAGGAGTGTCGCCTCAACCTGCTCAAACAAGCCGGCTATCAAATTACCTCACCCAAAAAATAATAGAACAAGGGGGCGAAATATATCGACTGGTTTTGGAGGAGCTTGAATACGATCTTATTGAATGGGCTATGGCAAAGACGGGCGGCAACCAGGTGCAAGCAGCAAAGCTTTTAGGTATTTCACGCATGATGCTACACGAAAGATTGGAAAAATATCGACTCAGATAACTGTACGATGCCGATTTGTGTAGTAATAATGATATAGGAAGAAGTACTGTAAGTTTTATTGACACCCTGTATGTTTTGCTTACACCCTGCCTCCCCTGTTTACACCGCAACAAATGCAAATGGCCGGTCTATTCATTTTTAATAGTTCTTTATTCATCATAATTTATTGATTACCTGTTTATTACAAGCTTTGGCACGCCCTTTGCTTTACTATTATTGTCACTAACCATTAGACGTTAACACAAAAACATTATATAACTATTTAAAAAACCATTCAGAATGAAAAAATTAACTATTCTTACTGCTTTTGCACTTATGATAGTGCTTGCAGCCGGTTGTGCACAGCAGCCTAAAAATGAACTAAATGCCGCCACTACTGCTATTGATTCTGCAAAAGTAGCCGAGGCTAACCGCTATTTACCGGATGAGTTTAATACTCTGCAAGATCTTTATAATAAAGCAAATGTTGAGATTGAAGCTCAGAATTCAAAATTTTTCCTTTCACGCAGCTATAAGAATGCAGCAGAGATGCTTAATCAGGTTACTACAGGTGCGCAGGAATTAAAGGGAAAGGTAGAAGGGCGCAAAGTTGAAGTTCGTGCAGAAGTCCAGGAGATGCTCACAGGACTTAATACCTTGGTAGGCGAAGTAAAAGCGCTTTTTGCAAAAGCTCCTAAAGGAAAAGAGGGTAAAGCAGCTTTGGAGGCAATCCAGGAAGATATCGCTGTTATTGAGGCATCTATAACCGAGATCAACACTCTCATTACCAATGGTGACTATGTGACTGCCCTTGATAAAACTACAGCTTCTAAAGAAAAAGCTGAAGCCATTAAAGAAGAGCTTTCAACAGCAATCAGTAAATCAAGAAGAGGCTAAGAACATTTTAAGGTTTCTTATAAATTTCTAATTTTGCAAAGCCCTTAATAATTATTTAAGGGCTTTATTTTAATATAAAAATGGCTTTACCAAAACTCAAAAAAAAGAGACTTTTCTTACATCTTATTATAACCTTGCCGGTTATTATCATAGCCGGATACTTTTTAATAATCATCTTCTCTCAAAAACCCCCCGTCGAAAAGATTGAATCGGCCAGAAAAGCAATAGCACAAGCAGTGGAAGCAGAGGGAGAGCTTTATGCCCCGGAGCAGTTAGAACTTGCCAAGAAGAGTTGGCAGAGTGCTATGGAAGAGTGGAAGCTGAACAATGAGAAGAACCCTCTTTTCAGGAGTTATTCAAAGGCGGCAGAATTGGCCGGAACGGCAATACAACTTGCGCAGGAGGCAGAAAAAAGCGCCGGAGAGAGGAGGCAGCAACTTGGGGTTTATCTGGAACAAAATATTCAGATTCTTAAGAAGAGCATTAGGTATATTGAAAGGGCAACCGAAAAATTGCCCCTTAACCACAACATCCGGAAAAGAATTACCCCATTTGCCATAAAAAGTAAAGAGGCGGAACAGGCTTATCAAAGGGGGGATCTCCTCTCAGCCAATAAAAAAATCGAACAAATAAAGGGGCAGATAGAAGTATTAAGAAAAGAGACTACTACCCTCCTGGGAGAGTACTTTAAAGATTATTCAAAGTGGCTCAGGCTGGAAGAGGAGATGATACAATGGTCTAAGAAGAAGGGTGAGGTCGCTTTGGTAATAGATAAATTTTCCAGAAGTTGTATAGCGTATAAAGGGGGGAAAAAGTACCGGCAATACGATGTTGAGCTTGGAGTTAACTGGCTTGGCGACAAGATACAAAAAGGCGATAAGGCAACGCCGGAAGGCAGATATAGTATAACTGTTAAAAAAAGCGGAAGTGCGACTATCTATTATAAAGCACTTTTAATTAATTTCCCGAACGAAGAAGATAAGAGGCGTTTCCGGGAAATGAAGAACAGGGGAGAGATAGCAAAAGATGCCCAGATTGGCGGGTTAATTGAGATTCATGGAGGAGGAGGAAAGGGTGTTGATTGGACAGACGGCTGTGTCGCACTGATAAACAGGGATATGGATTCGCTCTTCTCTATTTGCAAAGTAGGAACTCCGCTTGTTATTGTGGGCTCGCTGGTTCCAATGGAAAAAATCTTTAATTTTGATGAGTTAAAGTAGTTTTGATTCAATATGAAAACGGACATAAAAGAGCTGACAGAAGAAAAACCCAAAAGAAGAGGGCGCCGGAAAGCTCCGTTAATATCTCTTATGGTACTAATAATAGCTGCCACTCCTCTCCTTATGTTTTTAAGTTCGGCTACTCTTAAAGAGATTGCAATAAAACTATACAGATTTAAAGACCCTCTTGAACATCTATCTCTAAAAGATTCGGCAGAGCTTGTAAAATACCGTTTGGCAACGGAAAAAAAGGTTGCATCTCTTCAAAAAAGAATAGCTACACTCATACCTGTAGGGCCTTATATGATTATCAATACCACCAAGAACTCATTTGTGCTAAGAACAAGAGGAAAAGTTATTCTGGAAGGCATCTGTTCAACCGGCAGCTACACCTTGCTTGAAGGAAACGATGGGAAAAAATGGTTCTTCAAAACCCCCAAAGGACAATTCCGAATACTTAACAAGGTAAAAGACCCGGTATGGATAAAACCTGATTGGGCGTTTGTCGAAGATGGGCTACCAATACCTCCAAGAAATCACCCCGACCGCTATGAATACGGCACTTTAGGTGACTACGCACTTTCGCTGGGACAAGGGTACCTTATTCACGGAACTCTCTATCAACGCTTTCTGGGTCTACCCGTAACACATGGCTGTATCCGCCTGGGAGATAAAGATTTAGAGACAGTTTACAAAAACCTGGATATTGGATCAAGAGTCTATATTTACTAATAGGCCTAATATGAGAAAATTACAATACGATAATAACCGGATATCTAAAAGAGCGCTATTTTCTTTTACCATAACGCTTTTAATGGTTACGCTGCTCTCATTCATTATATTCGGGATACTCCCGGTTAGAAGGGAGGTAGCTTTTATCTCCGGGAACATTGAGAGCGGGAGAGATACAACATCTAAAAAAACCTCAAGAGGAGCTGTCGCTCTTATAAATGAAATTAGGGAAAGAGAACATTATGCTTCGTTTTTAAATTCAACTCTGCAACTCTCAAGGGGTGACTCCATCACATTCTTTATTGACTTGAACGACAGCCTTGCTATACTTTCATTCAAAGGCGTATCGCTATTCGAGACAAAGATATCACACATTAAACTGAGTAACGGATTAAAAAAGCTCCCGCCGTTTTTTAGAGACAGCCTGTACTCCGGGCCAATGGAGGCCTCAAAAGAGCTTTCAAGCGTAGAAAAATATCCCATTATTCTCAAACAAGCGCCAAAAGACACCATAGAGGCAAACAATATGTCCTCTGCAGAGCTCCCTACCCTAAATGATGTATTCTATGCTTTTATCTTTGATAATAACCTGATTATTGAGGTACAGCAGGAAGAGAAAAAATTTATCGGTATAAAAAAATACTATCGTAATTATAAAAGGAGATTCAACAATCTCCAAAGAGAAAGGAATCTTGCGGCACTCAGGAGCAACATCGAAAGAGGATATATTTACCATCTCACAATAAGGGTTCCCCGGGACGATGCCCGCTCCATCTACAGAGCCCTACCCCTCAAGCCAAGTGTTGTGGTGAGATATTGATATCGCAGAACTCTGCAAACATTACTCACAGGCCGAGAGGGCAGCGCCAATGGCTGTTGCATATTCAGCATCTTGCGGGAAATTAAAGGTTATGCCATAGAGGTCCGAAATATTATTGAGAATAATTCTGCCTACCATATTTTTGCTTCCGTTGCCGGTTACCATAACAGAAGAGGCGCCTCTGCTCTTGGCAGCAAAGACAGCAATAACGCCTATTACCTGAAAAACCAGAGTTATGATTCCAAGAGCAAGATCTTCTTTACAGGCTGAATCAAGCATCTTCCCAAAATTTGCAGCAGTAGATTTGCCACTCAAAAAGCTTATTTTAGAATCGGAAATATCTTCAATTAAAAGATCTACTTTCGAGATATCCCCTTTTTTTGCCAACTCCAGGATATGATCAAAGTCGGTAGCATTCAGAAGCTCTTTGGAAAGCCCGGTAATTGTACCTCCTCCCACTCCCGTACCTCCAAGGTGAGTTATCTTGTCACCCGTTGCCTCAATGATTGAGGTACCTGTACCTATATTGGCAATAATAACACTCCCCGGTTTTGAATTAGTCTCTTTTTGAGAAAGAAAGATACCACCCAAGCCAATTGCTCTGAATTCCTCTATCTTGGAGGTGGGAATACCAAAAATATCACCCTTGATGTTTACGGCGCCCGCTCCGGTTACAAAAATCTTCTCAACAGATGAAATTTCATACCCGCTTTCTACAATAATCTTCCCTAAAGCTCCCGTAGCCGAAGTTATTGCATCGCAAGCCTTTGTCCTGATAGTTGTAATTACAGCGCCATGGTCTATTGCCACTGCTTTTGTTGTGGTGCTTCCTATGTCTATTCCGATTATCATATCAAATCTTATTAAGTACGTGATAGCGTTTTTTTTTAATTTTTAACCAGTTTTTTTACCTACTGTTTAAATTTTGATTTTCATTATTCATCCCAACAGGAGATACTTGTGTACAAAAATAGCTTTATTTATCTTATAATAGCGTTATCCCTGATTCCTGGAGTTTTTCTCTCTCATTATCATCCCAGATACCCACCTGTACCTCACCAATATGCCTCTTTTTAAGCATAAACATACAAACCCGCGATTGCCCTATACCGCCTCCGATACATTGAGGCAAATCCCCATTCAGGAGCATTGCATGAAAAGGGAGTTGAGCCCGTTCCATACAACCCCTCTCACCAAGCTGAAACAGCAATCTTTCACTGTTGACCCTTACACCCATTGAGGAGAGCTCCAGTGCGCATTCAAGAGTGGGGTGCCACACTAAGATATCGCCATTAAGTCCGTAAAACCCATCCTCATTGATGCTGCTCCAATCATCGTAATCGGGAGCCCTGCCATCATGCGGCTCTCCATTGGTTAGCCCGGCTCCAATCCCAATGATAAATACCGCACCATACTCTTTGGTGATAAGCCTTTCGCGCTCTTTGGCACTTATGGCGGGATAAAGTTCCAGCAACTCCTGCGAATGGATAAACTTAATCCTCTCCGGCAAAACCGGTTTGATACTGCTATCTGCCTTATACACCTCCCTCTCAACCGTTTTAAGCACACCATATATTTTTCTTACACAATCTTTTAGCTTGGCCAGACACCGCTCATCCTCCCCTATACGCACCTCCCAATCCCACTGGTCAACATAGACAGAGTGGAGGTTTGTATAATCTTCATCGGGCCTAAGAGCACGCATATCGGTAAGTATCCCCATCCCCACATCCATCTCTAATTGCATCAACCTAATCCTCTTCCACTTAGCCAGCGAATGAACCACCAGCGCCCTCTGCTCTCCCAGCGCCTTAACCGGAAAAGAGACAGGACGCTCCACGCCGCTTAAATCATCATTTATCCCTGTCCCATCCAGGACGGCAATTGGAGACGAGACTCTTATAAGGCCAAGCTCTTGGCACAGATGTTTGGAAAAGCTCTCCTTGATTGTGGAGATAAGCAGTTCGGTTGAAAGTAGGTGGGTCATGGTGATGTGTTATAGGTGGAAATAAAAAAAGCCCCCCGGGTTGCGGGAGGCTCATTAAAATTTATACTATTATGAATATTTATAACAATAACCTCCCTGCCCAAATACAATTATTATTCAGGTTATTAGAGAAATTATTATTACTAATTCTTATCATTTCCTTTGTTTATACGCTACGAAGATAATATTTTTATTTTATCTGTGCCAAAAAAGAGGATAAAACTTGTAGAAAGCCTTAGAAAGTACACTATGATATAATTACCTCATTAGTGATCGAAACACCTGCTTGTTTGAATAGTACACCAACCGGACAAGTATTGATAGTGTGATCCAGGCATTTCTCAACCTTATCTTTCTCTTCATGAGTTTTGATATAAAGCGTAAAGTGAACATCTGTAATTGTAGGAGCGTTCTGGCTCTGTTCTGCAATAAGCTCCACTTCCATTGAGTCGAATTTAAGGCGCATCTTCTCTGCCACCATGGCAAAAATTGTTCCGACACAACCGCTCAAACTCATTACACACATCTCAAGAGCAGTGGGGCCGCTGTTGCTCCCGCCTTTTGCTTCCGGTAAATCTATTACCACACTATGGTTGCGGCCATTGTCAACAACCGATTGAAATTGTCTTGTCCAAAGAGAATTTGATTTCATGATATACTTTTTAAAAATTAATTAAAAAAAACGCTTGCGCAAATATAATGTACAAATGGTCAAAATTAGCTCTCACAAAATATTTTTTGTTATTATGCTGATTGTAAATGATTTTTATTTTAACTTTAGAGGGAAATATTGTGAGAAAATGAGATTTGAAATTAAACTATCTGTGAACAAAGCCAAGAGAGGTTCAGTTCTACCTATGAACTATCAATACGAGTTATCATCCTGGATATACAAAGTGTTAAATGAGGGAGATCTCCTTTTTGCATCTTGGCTACACGATCATGGCTATAAAGCCCTTAATAAACCATTTAAGCTATTCACATTCTCAAATTTTTTTATTCCGGATTACAGAATTACTGGTGACAGACTCGAAATAAAATCAGATAATATAAATCTGATACTCTCCTTCTTGCCCGATGAGGCAATTACTCATTTTATAACGGGTCTCTTCCGAGAGAGGCATTTTATGATCGGCGATAAGAAATCTCAGGTTGCATTTGAGATTACACAAGTCTCTGCTTTAAAGAATCCGGAGTTTGATGAGAAGATGGTATTCAGGACCATTTCACCTATTTTCGTCTCAGTTTTGGATCTCATTAAAGGAGGACAGATATATATCTCTCCGGAGTCAGATAAATATTCGGAGCAGATACATCAGAATTTACAGGATAAATACGAAGCTTTTAATAACCGCAAGCCGGATCCTGAGTGGCCCAAAACACAGATCCGCCTATTGAGTAAGCCAAAATCCAAATTAATAGTAATAAAGGCCGGAACACCGGAAATGAGCCGGCTGAAAGCATACAATTTCACCTTTGAGATTAGCGGCAGCAGGGAGCTGATTGGGACGGGATACTGGGGAGGATTCGGGAAATTAGGAAGCCAGGGTTTTGGGTGTGTGGAGATGTAATTACAAATTTGTCTAATAACCACAGTTATGTATAATCATTATCTTACCAAGTACGAAAAATTTTATAAGCAAATAACGAATTTCCAGCCGTATAAATATCAAACTCGTGTTGCGGAAATTTTATTATCGGGGAGAAATGTTATACTTTCAGTACCAACTGGCGCAGGAAAGACATGGGCTTCTATTATGCCGTTTCTTTTTGCCCGACAAAATAATAGAACAGATTTTCCACAGAAAATGATTTATAGTTTGCCGCTACGGACATTGGCAAATTCCATTTATAGTGATATCGAATCAACTCTAAATAAAGAGAATATCAAAAAATCATATTCTGAACTGAACAAATTAATCTCCATTCAAACCGGGGAGTATAGTGATGATCCCTATTTTGAAAAAGAGATAATCTTTTCAACAATAGATCAGACATTAAGCAACTTTTTGTGTTTCCCTTTACCTCTTTCACAACGACAGGCTAATATTAATGCCGGTTCGTTAATTGGCAGTTATCTGGTATTTGATGAATTCCATTTATTGGACCCTAAGCTATCAATGGCAACATCTTTAGGAATGATTAGAATCTTAAAAAATCTATGCCGTGTTTGTATTATGACAGCGACTCTGACAGATGATTATATTCAATTTTTAAAGAAAGAACTAGGATTCGAAGTCGTGTCAATCAATGATTTCCCTGAAGATATCGATAAAATAAATTCACTAAAGCCGGCAGAAGGTAAAACCATAAAAAAATCGGTGACGGTTGTTGCAGATAGAAAAATAAATGCCATTGATATTCTGAAAAAGCATGAGAATAAAACAATTGTAATCTGCAATAGAGTTGAAACAGCTCAAAAGTTATATTTAGAATTAGATGAATTGAAGTCAAAAGAGACCAAATTGTTTTGTATTCATTCCCGTTATTTTGATTCTGACAGAAAGTTGCAAGAACAAAATATAAAAGAATATTTCGGCAAGGGTAATAAAAAAGACAATACCATACTTATTGCTACACAGGTAATAGAGGCAGGAATGGATATTTCATGCGACAAGATGCATACGGAAATTTCACCTATTAATTCTTTCTTACAAAGGGCAGGAAGATGCGCTCGTTTTGCTGACGAATATGGCGATATATTTGTTTATGATGTTCTTGATCTGGAAGAAAGAGAAATAATCGGAAAAGAAATAATAGACAAGGAGGCAATAGATAAAAATGATGTCATTGAAGTAGCGAAATTAAACAGTAAGTATTTGCCTTATAGCAAAGAACTTTGTGATAGGTCATTGGCTGAGCTGAATAAACATAATTCAATCAATGAAAATATAGCTACAACATTAGTCAATACTATCTTAAAAGAAGATGAAAGTCAAAAAATAGCAAACATTACAGCGAATCACTATAACAGAGAGAAGATCGAGGAAGCCTGGAATGTTTGTAACAAAAATCGTTATAGGGAAACTATTCGGGACATACAAAGTATTGAAATCGTATTGATAGATTTAGAGAATTGGAGAGATAAAAAAATTATTCCTTGGAAGTACGAAACGATAGGCGTATATAAATGGAGTTTCATTGGCTGGGCAAAACAATTAGAACAAAATAAGATAGACACAGAAGATTGGATATTTGCAAAAGCAATACATGGAGAGGATAGTGCATTTGATTTTGAGTGGCAAGACAAAGATGCTTATTATCTCCGCAGACTACAGTTCGAGGAGCTGAAAAATCATTTCGACATCGTTTTTGTTGATAATCGTTATTTTGATTATACGGCAGCCGGATTAATGCGTTATTCCAATGAAAATAATATTTCTTCGCCGATAAAAAAGAGTCAGGCAAAAGAGAAACAAACCATTACATATAAAAAGGATACGTTTTATCAGCATAATAAGGCTTTATTGAACTGCTTCGAAACAGAGTTTAAACCCTATTTGCAATTTATTTTTAATGAATTAAATGTATTTTGTGGAGAGGAAATTGATTGTACCCTGTTGATACAAGTAACAATCTGTTTACATGATTATGGAAAATTGAACGGTGATTGGCAAAGACCGATGAAAGAGTTTCAGAAACGAAAAACAGGCATAGATATCCCAACCGAAGTATTGGCACATACTGATTATGATGATAGCATAGACAGAGAACTTGCAAAAGAATGTCGCATAAAAAACAAACCGGCCCACGCTGGAATCGGAGCATTACAAGCGTATGAATTACTTTGTGATAATTATTCCGAGAGTATTGCCAAAGGGGTAAGCAATGCCATTTTAAAGCATCACAGTCCTGAAACCAAATGTTTTGCAAATTTTTCCATTTCAGATATTTGCATAAGAGAGATGGAACAATTATTAAGAGAATATGCAATAAATGGGAGCCTTGTAGAAAAAGAAAGAGGTGAATTATTGGATGATATAGCACCATGTAATCCAAAAGAATGGATACTCTATTTTTTTCTTGTGAGGATTTTACGTATATGTGACCAAAGAGCAACAGAATCATTTGAAAAATATTATATATGAATACATTTAAGATAGAAAAACGGACGGGTACTTATGGTGAATTATTGGAGACCTATGGTTTTGCCAATTTGCTTTCCAAGATATTTTATAGTTGTAACATTTCTGATGCTGAAATTATTATTTCCGACAAAGGAGTGTATTATGAAGTATCGACAAACATCACTATAACAGACGAGATGATAGAAAGACTGAGTTATTTTCCGCCTTTCAGATATGTAAAACAAAAAATAGATAGTGATATAAGTCAACTTCCTGATTATTTTGACTATCCTGTTCAGAGAGAATGGAAGAAAGAGCGGCAGGCATTATTAAATCAAGCTTATAAAGAGTGTCAAGGGAAAGAAAGAGAGAGACGAATAGACGAAATCGAGAGAATTTTTGATAATGAAAAACGTATCGATTTTACATTAGATGTCTATGCGCAAATAATTACGCCCAATAATTTCCCGAGTTTCGATAAGCTTTATCAAAACTTATCTCTTAACAAAGAATTATTTACTCAATTTATCAGTGAAATAATTCACACGTATGGAGAGAGCAATTATGTCAATAAAGAATTTGACAAAAAAACAAAAGGTATCTCTTTCAGTAAGAATGTAACGGCAACTCAACTATATAATCCGAGTCAGGGACAAGGAGTAAACAAACTGAAAGCCGACGGTCTTAACAGAAAAAACTTTGATTCATCGTGGATTAGTGAGAGTCTGAAAGTTTCGGGAGCATTATCAGATATGATTTGTCAATTAGTAAAAGTGGGGAATAGTTACGATTTAAAAGTTTTTGTCCCCGAATACAGGCAGGTGAATTATCAAAATAAATCACGTTTAATTCCTAAATTCAAGAAATATTTAAAGGGGAACACTCCCATTGAAATCGATATTTTAAATATTCTTTTGCTTACCCAAATGGTAATACAACATTCCGAATTCATGGGACGAAAGAAAGTGAAGGATATTGTTACCGGATTACATTCAGTATATCAAAAAGATTTGGGGCAAAATAAGGCGGTTGTCAATATTGGATTTATACGAGTTCCGGATTTTATTGAAATAGGCAGTAAAGAAGAAAACCAAATTTGGATTGATATCTTGGAGGAACAAAAGCGAATAATAGGAAGTATAAAGGAATTAGGATATACAATTCAAGGATTATTATTATATCGCAATTTTATCAGTGGGTCTGACATTGACAGCTTTTTTAAATTTTCATATTGGTATGCAATTTATTTAAGCACTCGGCTTTCAAATAAGAAATATGCACGCCCATTTTCAATAGAAACACTTAATCAAATTTATAAATGTATGGATACAAATGAATTAAAATTATCGGGAATTATCTCAAATGTTGGGTTTAAAGCGGTTGCGCATGCAATTAGAGAAAGCACCATTACTCTTCAGACAATAGCAAGTTTAAAAAAACAAGATAAAGCTAATAGTTTGCAATTAGAAAAACTTGGCTTATATTCAATTCGCTATGGAGTTGCACAAAACTTGCAGAGAAAGTCAAAATCATCTGAAGAATTAGCCGAATACATTGGGGGATTTATTGCGTTATATAATGCAGAAACAGCCGGAAAATCAGAAACAAAAGGGAAGTCTTTTAGAGCAAATGTTAGAGAAGATGAACTTTTAGCCTTTTACACTTTGTTAGAACAGTCTAAATCTTCAAAATTAATAGGTGCATTATTAGCCTCTTATGGTTTCGCTTTAAAAGCGAAAGACTCAAATAAACAAGAAGACCTAGGTAATTCAGGTTTTGGAGATGAAAATGAAGAAGAACAATTTTAATAAAAGAAAAATGGAAAAGAAAATAGCATCAGTATCAATCAGCGGAGAGATGACATTGAATCTTCACTCGCTCAACAATGAAGGTGGTGAAGGCAATCAAATTATGACTCGTCAATTAACTATCATTGATAAGAGCGGGAAGGAGTATACAGTAAACGGTATCAGTGGAGACATGTTCAAGCACATTCATGCAGGACATTTGGTTAATTATAGCGTGGAAAACAGTTTGGCTCTAAGCGATTATTCTAAAAGACTAGATCCCAATAGAATTTCATCCGCCGATTTATTGGAGAAATTCCCTAAGGTGGGAAAGAGGGAATCGAATTCTTCCGAAGTCGTCGACGCCTTAATTAAAACTTGTACAGTATGCGATGCACATGGTGTATTGATAACCGATAAAATTGGAGAAAATAAAGGGGCGTCCAATACTCCAAGAAAATCAGTAATTGAATTCGCCTGGACAGTTGGTATTCCTGACAAAAATAATACGGAAACCTATGTACACACAAAATTAGTGGCAGATGCGGGAGAAAAAGGAAGTGGAACAGGAAGCAACGAAGGACAAAATATTTTTCATCGTCCGGCAAATCATGGCGTTTATGCTTTTATTTGTAGTATAGATATATATCGTATTGGATTCAATGATATTTCGCGTCAATATCCTATAGAGGATAATGAGAGAGTAGCAAGATACAAAGCAATTCTACAAAGTTTGCTAAGTTCATTCCTAAATCCTAAAGGAGCTATGACAAGCACCCAGAAACCGCATATTACTGACTTTAAAGGAGTAGTTTCAATATCATATAAACTAATCCCAGCACCCACAATCAGTGCTATTAATTCTGAATACAAACAAGAAATAAAAACAATTGCAAATAATCTTAATGTAATTGAAACGGATTCTGTTGAAATTAAAAACTTCGATGGATTGGGAGAATTATCTGAAATTTTCGTAGAACTTATAAATGATGAACCGTATAAGATATTATGATTATGAAGTTTTCAGCGATTTATAAACCGACAGCACTATTTTCTTTAAGAGATAGTAACTCTACAAGTTCCGGAGCAAAATCGTTGTTTTTACCTTCACCTTATGCAGTTAAAATGGCATTTCTTAATCAGGCAATTTCATTAGGAGGTGAGAATTTTTATGAAAGCAAGAAGAACTTTGAAATCATTCGGGATATTACTATCAATTATTATATTAAAGGAAATTTTTGTGTAAATAACTGTTTCATTAAGATTCAGAAACAACGAGATAATGAGCCATTCAAATCTACTGTGAGTTTTCGTGAATATGTCTTTATAGAAGATGATTTAGAAATAATCTTTGAAGTTAATAAAGTTGAAGATGCTGTATTTTTAAAACAATATCTTCATCGGATAAATTATTTCGGGAAAAGAGGCTGTTTTTTTCAGTTCTTAAGATATAATAATAATCCCAATGAACCCAATGTTAAGATTTTTGATGTGAAAGATATATCATCTGGAATTCTGCAGGAATATGATGATTTTGATAAAAATCTTATATTTGATAATGTCAATAGTTATAGTAGTACTAAAACTAAAAGAAACAAAAAGATATTGGTATTACCGTTAATCAGCCAGAGCTCTTCAAAATCTTATACAAGTTATAAATGTATATAATATCTTACCTTTTATTGCGATAAAAGATATATTTTTGTTTTGGAATATTACATCAAAAGGTAATAAACAATATGAGAACAAATAGAAAAAATCTTTCCCCTAACGAATTAGATTTTCTAAAGATGGTTGATGATAATGAAATACTATCATTTAACTTTAATGAAATTATATCTATAAAAGGGTATCGTAAAGCTGAACTACAAGATATACTAACAAGATTAAAAGACAAAGAGTTCTTATATCGAATTAAGAAATCTGAATATGTTGTCCGCAATTTCCGTAACCCCTATGTTATAGCAAATGCTTTGGCGAAGAGTAGTGCGGTTGCTTACTGGTCAGCATTGAACCTGCATGGGCTGACGGAGCAAATCCCTAATGTAGTGTATGTACAATCTTCGTTGCGTAAAAACGATAAAAAAGTTTTTGGTGTGCGCTATAAGTTTATAAAGGTGAAACCTGGAAAGCTTTGTGGGCATATTAAGTCTGGTTATGGAAATGAGGCTTTTTATATGACGGATGTGGAAAAAACATTATTGGATTGTTTTGATTTACCCCAATATTCGGGAGGATATGAAGAGCTGATACGGGCTTTGTTCTCGGCAAAACCAAGCAGTACCAAGCTTCTGGAATATGGAAAACAGATGGATAATTTGTCTGTATTAAAGCGGATCGCATATTTATCTGAATTATTTAACTTGAATAATTTGGGTCATTTCCGATCTGGAGTGCTTAAAATTGTAAACCAAAGGTACTCACTATTAGATCCTTTAGGAAGTGATGAGGGGATATTCAATTCCAAATGGCGCATCCGGGTAAATATTCCGGAACAAAAGTTATTGTCAATAATAAATAAAATGTACTGATGATTTTACAAAGCGAAATTCTTCGTATTGCCGAAAAAGAAGGAGTACCTCCCGATACCATAGATAAAAACTGGGTATTGGGACACTTTCTTGCTGAATTATTCAGTAACGAATGGACAAAAAATAAATTGGTTTTTAAAGGAGGAACCTGTTTAAAGAAGTGCTATTTTAATGACTATCGATTTTCTGAAGATCTGGATTTTACACTGACTCAAAAGGATTTTAAAATAACAGATGCTATGATCCAATCAGTTTGTGATGCAATATTTTATAAAACAGGAATACTCTTTTCAGATGTAAAGGTTGATCCTTGTTTATGGAACAATATACTTGTAGGTTATAAGTCTCAGATCCCATTCTGGGGCTCAAACCACAAAAAGAACCAACAACCGACCCCTTATAGCAGATGGCAAACAAAGATTAAAGTGGAAATTATATGTTATGAGATACTGGTGCAAAATCCACTAACTTGCCCTCTCTATAGTGACTACTCGGATAATATATTATTTAATAATGTTAAGATTCCTTGCTATACTCTTCCTGAAATAATTGCGGAGAAATTTAGATCATTGCTCCAACGGAGTTATCCGGCACCAAGAGATTATTATGATTTGTGGCATCTTTTGATAAACAAAAAATTAGAGACATTAGAGAATATTGTGCAGATTTTTAAAAAGAAGATCGAGTACAAGCAAATAGCTTTTCTCAGCTATTCTGATTTTTTTGACATAGAGCAGATCAAAAAGATTAGAAAAGCGTGGAATAATAGTTTAAGAAATCATTTAAAGGAGAATGAACTTCCTGATTTTGAACTCATCCTGAGTGAATTGAAAATGCTTTGCTCAAACATATCGTGGAATTGATTTTTAATTATAAACTATGCACATAACAGGCACTCATTTTAATTACTATATGATTTGTCACAGGAAATTGTGGCTGTTTTCCAGCGGCATACGGATGGAGCATACTTCAGATCTTGTCTATGAAGGAAAGCTTATTCATGAAACTACCTATCCGCAACGCCCGGAACGGTACGAAGAGTTAGAAATAGATGGGTGTAAGATTGATTTTTATGATGCAAAGAATAAAATTGTACATGAGATTAAAAAATCCGACAAAGTGGAGAGGGCTCACGAATGGCAGGTGAAATATTATATTTATGTTTTAGAGAGGAATGGTATAGATGGTGTTAGAGGGTTATTGGAATATCCTATGCTGCGTCAGACTAATGAGGTCTTTTTGACCGAAGAGGACAGGCAAAAGATCGCAGAGTTTCGGGACGATATCTGCCGGATTATTGAAAGCGAAAGCTGTCCCGAGACTATAAAATCCAGAATATGCAAACAGTGCAGTTATTATGAGTTTTGTTATGTGGTAGAAGAATAAATTATCATTAATTAAATAGAATTATATGAAAAAGACAGTGACTTTATATATTTTTTTATTACTTGCAATCAGCTTATTTGCACAAACTAAACTTGTAAAATACCAGGCTCTTCCAGAGAGTAATAGTAATCCGGAACTGACTGTAACATCTCTGGAACAACAACGGGAAATTATACAGACAGCGCAAAAGGAGAGAGAGGACTTACTAAGATTTGTTGAATGGATACTTGGAGTTGTTGGTGTGCTGTTTACAGCGGGAGGAATTATTCTTGCAGTATATAATGTGAAATCGATTAAAGGCATTAAAGAGCAAACGGAGAAGCAGGCAGAAGATATAAAAAGAAAGATTTATAATAAGTTAGCTGCACAATTAGATGTTGGTAAAGAAGCGTTGCAAGAATCTATCAGAGTAAAAGCGGTAGAGATAGAGCTCATGCAGTATCCTATAACTATTGTATATACCGATAAAAGAGAGAAGAGGCTGGCCGAAGAGATGGAAAAAATTCTGATAAATTACCACTTTGACAATATAGAGACTATTTCGCAGACAGGCCTCGAAGATAAGAGGATTCTGGATAATGATGTGATTATTGTATTCAGCAATCCGGAAGGTAGGCTGGACGAAAAATTGAAAGGAAAGATGGATAAGAATATAGCTCTATATGGGCATGGAGATGAGAAAGGGGTGAGTAGAGGTAATCTTGCAAAATATACAAAATGCTATAATTGTGGAAACTCATACGCAACTCTTTTTCAGAACCTGATCTCCTTGTTACATTACAAGCACTATCTCAATAAAACACAAAATTCATGAAGAGAACTTACTACCTGTTTAATCCCGGCAATTTACAACGGAAGGACAATACGCTGAAGTTTACTCCCATAGAGGAGGATGAGAACGGTATTGCCCAGCATGAAGGTCAGCCTCGCTATATTCCGGTAGAGACTGTAAGCGATTTTTATGTTTTCGGCTCTTTGCATGCTCCAAGTTCTTTGTATAATTTTCTGGGGCAAAACGATATTGCTGTACACTTCTTTGATTATTACGAAAATTATACGGGATCATTTATGCCAAAGGATTATTTGTTAGCCGGTAAAATGATCCTTAGTCAGGTCTCTCACTATCAAAAAATGGCAAAAAGACTTGTAATAGCTAAAAAATTCATAGACGGGGCAAGTAGTAATATGGTTAAAAATCTTCAGTACTATAATCGCAGAGGTAGGGATATGGAACCCATCATAAATAATATCAATCATTTAATAAGTCAAATAATCTATGCCAATTCTATTTCTCAACTAATGGGTATAGAGGGGAACATTCGCCAATCTTATTACGATGCATTTAATCTTATCCTTAACGATTTTGAAATGGGGAATCGCACAAAGCAACCTCCCGGCAATGAGATAAATGCACTTATATCTTTCGGCAATATGATGTGTTACTCTTTCTGTCTAAGGGCAATCCACCAGACTCAGCTGAATCCGACAATAAGTTACCTGCACGAACCAGGTTATAGAAGGTACTCTCTGGCGCTGGATATTTCTGAAATATTCAAGCCTATCATTATAGACAGAGTCATATTCAAGGTCCTGAACAAAAAAGAGATTCAAAATAAGCATTTTGACCGTAATCTGAACAGGTGTCTTCTAAACAACTCCGGGAAAAAAATTTTTGTACAGGCTATTGAGGAGAAGCTTGAAGAAACCATACAGCACAGAAGTCTGAAAAGAAATGTAAGCTACAAGCACCTGATCAAACTGGAGTGTTATAAACTATGCAAGCACATACTTGACATGGAAGAGTACAAACCATTTAAAATGTATTGGTAATGTATGTTATTTTAGTTTATGATGTTGGAGAAAAAAGGGTTGCAAAGATGCTGAAATTGTGCAGAAGGTATCTAAGCTGGATACAAAATTCGGTATTTGAGGGAGAAATAACTGAAGTAAAACTCAAAGAAATGATTATTAATATAAAACGAATTATTAACGAAGAAACTGACAGTATAATAATTTTTAAAAATTCCGACCAAAAATGGCTTGACAAGCAAATCGTTGGAAAAGAAAGAAGTAGCCTTGATAATTTTATCTAAACAAATGTCGATGATTACAAAGAACCAGGAAAACACAATAAATCATTTGTAAAACTTATCATTATCGTTCTTTGACATATTGAAAATCAAATTAATATATATACATGTCGATATACCATAAAAATCATATTAATACCATTCGACAACAATAACTTGCAGTTTTAAAGAAAAAGGATGTGCTAAACTATTGATTTAGCGCATTCTTTTCTATCTTTGTAAACGGCCTTTAATCGAACCTTACAGGAATTGAAATCACCGAGTACAACACCCAGCTCATGTGCCTCCTTCCTTTAATCGAACCTTACAGGAATTGAAATACCTGCCGGTGTCAATCTTAATCTCTTTATTAATTCCTTTAATCGAACCTTACAGGAATTGAAATAGAGAGGATTTTAACAGAAATATCCGTAGTGTCAGACCTTTAATCGAACCTTACAGGAATTGAAATAAAGTACTATGCAGTCCCGGAATTGGCGCAAACTACCCTTTAATCGAACCTTACAGGAATTGAAATGCTGGAGAGATTTTACCCTCTCTGATATTTCTTCAACCTTTAATCGAACCTTACAGGAATTGAAATACCTTTGAATTAGTATTTAAAGTTGGGGAAAATTCCTTTAATCGAACCTTACAGGAATTGAAATGTCGAGACGTGCACATAGACTTAATGTGCAGCTGTCCTTTAATCGAACCTTACAGGAATTGAAATTTTAAGTTGCTCTATTTCAATGTCTTTGCCTTTTTCCTTTAATCGAACCTTACAGGAATTGAAATCCTCCTGCATACAGCATTGATGTGTTCAATCCTGCCTTTAATCGAACCTTACAGGAATTGAAATCCTGTTCAGCGGTGATAAAATCTGTTAAGTACTGCCCTTTAATCGAACCTTACAGGAATTGAAATAAAGCGTTACAAAAATCGCACAATTTAGGGAGCAAGTCCTTTAATCGAACCTTACAGGAATTGAAATCTACTAACTTCATCATATAATCATTGAACCTTGTGTCCTTTAATCGAACCTTACAGGAATTGAAATTTTATTCTCCATGCTTGCAAAGCTTGAAGGATGTTCCTTTAATCGAACCTTACAGGAATTGAAATAGAGAGGATTTTAACAGAAATATCCGTAGTGTCAGACCTTTAATCGAACCTTACAGGAATTGAAATAAAGTACTATGCAGTCCCGGAATTGGCGCAAACTACCCTTTAATCGAACCTTACAGGAATTGAAATGCTGGAGAGATTTTACCCTCTCTGATATTTCTTCAACCTTTAATCGAACCTTACAGGAATTGAAATACCTTTGAATTAGTATTTAAAGTTGGGGAAAATTCCTTTAATCGAACCTTACAGGAATTGAAATGTCGAGACGTGCACATAGACTTAATGTGCAGCTGTCCTTTAATCGAACCTTACAGGAATTGAAATTTTAAGTTGCTCTATTTCAATGTCTTTGCCTTTTTCCTTTAATCGAACCTTACAGGAATTGAAATCCTCCTGCATACAGCATTGATGTGTTCAATCCTGCCTTTAATCGAACCTTACAGGAATTGAAATCCTGTTCAGCGGTGATAAAATCTGTTAAGTACTGCCCTTTAATCGAACCTTACAGGAATTGAAATAAAGCGTTACAAAAATCGCACAATTTAGGGAGCAAGTCCTTTAATCGAACCTTACAGGAATTGAAATCTACTAACTTCATCATATAATCATTGAACCTTGTGTCCTTTAATCGAACCTTACAGGAATTGAAATTTTATTCTCCATGCTTGCAAAGCTTGAAGGATGTTCCTTTAATCGAACCTTACAGGAATTGAAATAAGTATGTAGATGCTTGTAGCGTGGTTGGAGTAAGCCTTTAATCGAACCTTACAGGAATTGAAATACGGCAAAACTTTCGTGTTGCTCCCAAAAGGGGAGCCCTTTAATCGAACCTTACAGGAATTGAAATCGAAATTCAGGGGTGGAGATACTCCCTGCCGGAGCCTTTAATCGAACCTTACAGGAATTGAAATCATTTAAGACTTTTTGGAGAATGGTTAGTGCCTCATTCCTTTAATCGAACCTTACAGGAATTGAAATGCAGAAATTATAGCAGCAGTACTTGCAGCCGTAAACCTTTAATCGAACCTTACAGGAATTGAAATAACAAATCTACATCAACAGCATAATCACCCTCATTCCTTTAATCGAACCTTACAGGAATTGAAATGCTGTAATGGCCATATCTGCTAAAGGCATCAAAACCTTTAATCGAACCTTACAGGAATTGAAATATTAAACTAATAATAAAACACGACAACGAAAAAGAAACCTTTAATCGAACCTTACAGGAATTGAAATATTCTAAAGTCATCGAAAAGCTCGAAGTCTCACCAGCCTTTAATCGAACCTTACAGGAATTGAAATATATGACAAAAAATATGACAACCCAAGGGGGTATGAACCTTTAATCGAACCTTACAGGAATTGAAATATCGTTCTTTATGATGGTGACTATTTCCAGCCAACCTTTAATCGAACCTTACAGGAATTGAAATATTCCAAGCAAGGGAGGGGCTATAAAAGAACAGGACCTTTAATCGAACCTTACAGGAATTGAAATTAGTAAGAAAATCTTTTAATAGTCCTGTTTGCGTTCCTTTAATCGAACCTTACAGGAATTGAAATGTTGTTATCTTCAAAACACACGTATAGGTAATCACCTTTAATCGAACCTTACAGGAATTGAAATAGAGGTATTACGAAGTTATTCTCCTTGACATAATCCCTTTAATCGAACCTTACAGGAATTGAAATAACAACGGCAGATGGTATAAAAATGCAGAAGGTAGCCTTTAATCGAACCTTACAGGAATTGAAATATCACATGGCTGAACCTTAGACGCCTCTACCCAACCCTTTAATCGAACCTTACAGGAATTGAAATAATGTTTTTGTTATTGTATTCATTTTTAATTATTTCCTTTAATCGAACCTTACAGGAATTGAAATGCTCCTAAAAGTTAAGAAGTTGGCTGCACGTAAAGCCCTTTAATCGAACCTTACAGGAATTGAAATGATTTAACCCAGAAACAGCTCCATCTTCGTTGAGGTTCCTTTAATCGAACCTTACAGGAATTGAAACTTGAGAAGGAATAATCACGATGTTCTATATGCTCTTTCCCATAAAAATCGCCTATCGTTACATTCACTATCTTTTTTACGCCACCATTAAAAAGCTCATAATTGAAATTGCCCCATTTAGGGGGATGGTCTTTTATTCTCAATATCACTCCGTCTCCTACTTTAAAATAATCTTTTGTCGGCCGTAGTGAAAGCCGCTCTTTAACCTCATATTCAAAATCAACAGCATTTTCTTTGTTCAGCGTTTCTGTAGTTATCGCCTTGCGCATCCTTTCGCTTTCCGCAATATCTTTTATCGTTTCAATCGCACTTGCCGTATTTGCGTTTTTAAGCCTGTTTTTAGACCTCCAGATCATGTAGCGCATATCGGCATTACTGATGCGGAGATCAATCCCCAATGCCCTAAAAGCATCACGTATCACGTTCTTAATTCTCTCCCATATTGTAGGGTCTTGGTTCTTTTCTGCTATCTCAGACATATACTCCTCTGCAGCGATAATTCTATCACCGTACCGTGCTAAATAATCGGCCTGCAAATGCTTGCTCATGGAATCGAATATCTTATCCATAGTAGGATTGAACTGTTCCCCGAGCAATCCTCTCAGCCCTTTGTGGCCAACTGCTTCATGTAGTATTGTTGCCTGTACATCGGCTGTTGAACTGTTATTTGGTAATACAACAATAACTTTTCCGGTTTTCGGATCATACCAACCCTTGGCTTTTCTCTTTTTTACCTGAGAGGCAGGAATGACGGATAAATCGTCTATTGTTTCTATTGGAGTATTTAGTGATTCTGAAAGAAAGGTAACTTCTGATTTTATTTCTCCCTGTTCAAGAGTTGGATTTTTAAAATTATTTACTATCTTTGCGGCGTGCTTGAATAGTTGTCTAACCTCAGCGGAATTGTACCGCTGTTTAGTCAACCATTCGGGCATTTTTTCTTTATTAGCATACTCTAATAGTCCCTCTATAATCCAATTGGCAAAATGTGTATTTGTACTACGGTAATGAATACTCCTAATGTCATTTATTTCAATTTTATCCTTTATCTTATTTGCCTCAATTGCTGCAATGAAATTTTTACCATTATGGGATATTTCCGTCATTAAAACATAACTTCCAATATGTGTTGCGCTTCTAAATACAGCTAATGGGTTCTGAATTGCTTTAGGGAGGTCTTTTACTTCAGACAAAATGAAAGGATGATTTTCCTGTATTGACTTATCTCTTAATCGTGAAGCTGCAAGTTCAATTGGTAAATCAGGAATACTTGCACTTTGTAGTATTATAGATGAATTACCTAATTTATAAATATACCCTTTTGGTAGCTTCCCTTCAATCTGTGCTTGTAGATCCTGATTAAACTTGTCGTTAATGGCTTCATTGTTGGCTTGTCCCTCGGACTTACGGAAGCGGATATCCTCATTATCCGGGTTAAATTCTCCTGAATTGTCGGTAGCGGATTTAATTTGGTTAGGGGAGAAAGCAACTGTTTCCCCAAAAGAATTTTTGTGTGCAGTTATTCCGTCAAAACCTTTCTCTCTTAAAATTCTATCTGCACCGATTGAGCCAGCCGTAAAACCAGTTTCGCTTTCTACGGAATTAGCGTCAATGATATTTCTTATATTTAAAAATACAGGAATTGAGTTTTTCCCATACCATTTTATTTTATCGGCATCAGAAAAATATACTCCCTTGCCTAATGTTCCGAAATTTGGTATAAACTCTGTAAATTTTTTATTTGTCTGATGATAAACTACCAGCGGCTCTCCGTTTTTATCTACAACTTTTGATGAATTTGTTTGGAGAATTGAAATCAGTCTTGTATCTTTGATGGTGATATAAGGCGGTAAAGATGCGTTCCCCGCTGATGTAAAATCCGAAGCTGGTTGATTAATTATGTCAATCAGCTTTGTTTTTTCTATCTCTGTCAATCTGTGATCGTAGTACTTCTTACCCTGTTTAACTCCAATCACAACCTTTGCGGTATAATCCACGCCATCAATCTTTGTTCCGACAACATAATATCTGTAGCTATCATATTTAGAATTAGCATTAATACTTGGTTGTTCTTCAATAAAAATTGCATTCGATAATAGGTCTGGTATTGATGCAATGCTTTTCAAGTGAGTTTCGTCAAACCTGTTATGAGAAGTGACCTCTTCTGCACCAACCCTTGTAATACTAACGGATTCTCCTGTATCTTTTACTATGTATTTTGAACGTAAATTATCTTTTATCCATTTCTGGGCACTCTCTGCATTTAAATCATATTTGCCCATGTACTCATTGCCGGTTATTTCCAAAGGCTTGCTGTTCCGCAATTTCTCTATACGCAATGTTTTTTCCCAGTCCCCAAACCATTTTTTAAACGCTTTCGTCCGCACCTGTAGCCATTGCTTTTCATTCAAATTTGTAGGATTACCATTAGGAGCTTTCATGAAAGTGCCATTAGCAATAGCCTCTTGCTTAATGCTTTTCAATTCATCCTTTATGGTTGTATTATCATCTGAACGGTAAAGAATCCCAGGATGCTCATGTTTCCATTTTTCTGCTTTTTCAGGAGACATCATGACAGTTGTCCTGCCGTCGATCTTTACAGCAACTTTGCCTATATCCTTTTGTTTTGCCTTTGATAGTTTTTCTAAAGCCTTTTCCCTATCGTTTTTAGAAGATACTTCAATAATCTCAATGTCTTCTATGTCATTAGGATTATTCTGCTTGTACTCCGCAAACGGTTTGATTCTCTTGCCCTCCGATAATCCCCACTCCCTGAACTGCTCCATGGTCGTTTCGGTGATATCGCCTAAACCTTGCCAACCCTCTTCGTAGTTGGACAAATAAGCATCCTTGGCCTCCTCGATTGAATTGAAGCCGATCATTACTTTATGTTCGTCAAAAGATTTGTCGGGATTAACTTGGTCAACGATAAATACTTTTTCGGATAATGGGTTATCGTCAAGGAAAATATCTATATGATCTCCATCCTTTCCTTTTGTGCCCAAAGCATAACCATAAGTGTTGTTCATGGTTTGTGACCACTCTTTGCCGGAAGGATCTACTCCTGATCTTACAGAGCCTTTTGAATTTTCAATGGTGATATTAAGGCCTTGAATGGTGACATGCCCTTTTTTGTAGTTGCCCGCTTCCTTCTGTGCTTCGGTCGGATTAGTGTCAACCTTACCCTCTTCGATGGCTATTTCTTCGGCTATACTTTTCTCTGCCTTTTCGCTATTCTTCTGTTTAGAATCTCCAAGTATATCCGCATGCACTTCTCCGCCATCTCCCTTGTTACCGGTGTCGTCACTGGTAATCCCTGCGCCTTGCACATCAGCAGGTGTATGTGGATGAGGTTGCTCCTCACTATTGTTATTTTCTCTTCCCTTGTCATCTTGCTGTAAATTTACATCTTTATTTTCATTATTTGAATACTCTTCAAATATATTATCGGGCATATCTTCATTCGTGTCGCCGAAGATGTCAGCCACAGAACTATCACTTTGGAAAAGATCGTCCGGAAGATCGTCGACTTTGATCTGTGCCATGTCGGTAAACACTTGTGATTCAAGCTCTGTGAGATGAGATAAATATTCGTCCTGACTTGTCCCTCTTAGAATTAATGCGGTTTTAATCCACAAGTAATCAATACATATTAAAAATATTTCACTAAATTTACCGCACTAAGGTCTTTTTTGCATGAAAATTAGAGTTGTCAAAACATCCTCGAATGCTCAGGCTGTTCAGGTCGTTCGTTATCACAGGAACAAATGGGTTATCATGCGGCATATAGGTTCAGCCCATACGCAAGAGGCTCTCGAGGAATTGGTTTTATTGGCCGAAGAGTGGATAAAAGGCTACTCGTCATAACCATCTATCTTTCCTGCTGACTCTCCCGGAAAGTTATTACATTTAAACCATTGTACATTTTTAGGCATTCGATACAGTTTTTCCCATAATCAGGTAACATCTCTTCTTGATGAAATTGGAATGGTAAGCTTATCCCCTTTGTTGAAAGATCTTTCCATTATAAGAATATTTGAGCCGTCGTCGAAGTTGCGTTCTATTGAGCTACTCGAGCAGTATTTTGGCATTCATCATAACCGTAAAACATACTATAAGATGGCTCCCTTATGGCTTGATTTAAAAGACTGGGTTGAGAGAACAGTTCTGGGATTTGCTAAAACATATCATTTTTTCAATTGCCAGCAGTCACAAATACTAGTGGCTTTAATGGTTACCAGGGAAGGTTTTCCTGTTGCATACGAGATCTTTAGCGGAAATACTTTTGAAGAACATACTATCATACCCGCGGTTAAAGGTTTTATTGAAAGGAACAAGATCAAAAAGTCCACGGTGGTAGCCGATGCAGCGATGATTAGCTCAGAAAATATCAGGCAGTTAATCGAAAACGACATCAACTATATTGTTGGAGCACGGTTAGGGAATATCTCGTTCAAATTACTGGAAGATATTGAAAGATAGAACAAGCCTTTAGAATATCTAAAAGCGATTTGAAGACAAGACCCATCTTTCACTTTAAAGAGCAACCTATAAAGTTGCACGTGTTGATTTGCTTTATAGCCTTGGTGGTATCAAAGCACATTGAGATCAAGACAGGAGTCTCGATAAAGAAGTTCGTGGATGAGGCAAAAAAGTAGTTGATGGACAACTTTTGGATCAAATTACAAACAAAATAGTAGTAGTGAAAGCTGAGCCTACAGTTAAAATGAGAGAAATAGTAGAAAAATTATTCTCACCGCACTAAAAGGGACAAGTCAGGAAAATAAGCAGCCTCATCCTCAAAAGTTTCCTTCATAAGTTGCCGGCTCAACTTGACTCTGGCAGAGTTTTTTCACAATCTCTGATTATTAGCACTTTAGCTTTTTAAAGCGTTCGGATTTTTTAAATTTTTAGAGTTAATCGCCAGGTAATCAAGTCGTTTTAAAAAACTCTGGCAGAGCGGCAGTTTGCCGGCGGCCTACATGAAAAACTCTGCCAGGGCGAAGGTCGTTAATCAATTATCTTCTCTTTAAAGGAGTTGACAAACAGTATGGCGCCAAGGTCATCATAGCCTTCAAAGATTTTTGTACCCAATCCTTTGAGGTTATCACCATGGAATCCCACAATAGTAAAGCCCGCATCGGCAGATTCTCTGTTGATAATTGATTTATAGGACATGCCTTCATCCTCGGTAATTATATTGATATTTTGAGGCACAATCGGCAATCTTCCTTTTTCGGCCAGATCTGTCATCTGTTTTCTAACCTCCTCTATTTCACTCTTTTTACAAATATGGAATATCTTAATATTTGCCCCTTTCCAATCGGGATGTCCAAGCAGGATGAAACTGAGGATAATCATTAAATTAGCGTTCTCCGCATCGGTAGTCTTAATCCACACATGGATTCCGTTTTTATAAACAATAGGCCTCCTGCTTGAAGCAAGAATACAAATATCAAAGTTGCCGGAATTTATCAGCTTGTAGTTATCAATAATATCGGCCAAACCATCGGGACTCTCTTTATCGTACTCAAGGATTATCATATTGTTCTCCATTCCTGATATACTGGGTATCTGCATAGATTGAGAGATTGCAGAGGTGTAAGAGGGGGATATTATGGTATCCATATAAACGTGCCCCTTATGGCCGTAATTACTTATAAGCTTGGAGAGATCATTTTGAGACCTGTCATAGCTGCTTTTAGAGAAGTAGTCTTCTATTCTGTGCAGATAGGTTCCGAATCCGTATTTATACGAAATCCAGTTAGTCAAACGAAAAGCATCGCCTCTTATAAAAGAGTTATCGGAGATACAGATAACACTGGGTCTCCAATCGGTGGATGATTTAACAACTTTACTTTTTTGTAAGAAGAGTTGCAGATTCCTGTTTAACTGGAAAATAGTATTGGCAAATATGTAAGAGATACCTTTCCTGTTTTTGTGAAAATAGTCTATGTATATATAGATTAGAATCATCGCTGCCAAAGATACCAAGCTGTACACAGTATCTATCTTAAACATCACCCATACAGCAGTTATAAAACCTATTAGCGATATAAACCATTTAGATTTAAAAGAGGGACGATATGAAGGAGGAGAGCCAAAGTGGTTCAAAAATGAGATCAAACAGAGCGAGCCGTATGAAATCATGAAGAACATTGATATGATTCTCGCAACAACATCAACACTCCCCAATGAGACAAACAATAAAGCTATTATACAAGTTACAAGAGAGGCGTTTATTGGTTCACCATCTGTCTCTCTTGAATAGCTCAACCATTTGTTTATCCCGTCCAGCGGGAACGAACCATCGTTTGCAAGAGCCTGAAGTGTCCTTGGGGCCACCATTGAAGAGCCCAAAGCAGATGAAAATGTAGCAGCAGCAAGTCCTAATGGAACAAAGAAAACTCCCCATAGAGCAATCTTTGCCATAATGAACTGATTCCCTGTAAGTTCCTCCGGAGTAGCAGATGATGCTAATTTATAGGAGATTAGCAGATAAATTACCATTCCTATAACTGTAGCAGAGATTGTCCCCAGAGGGATAGATTTTGCCGGATTTTTTAAGTCTCCCGATAAACCTACACCCGCAGTCATCCCGGTAAATGCCGGAAAAACAATTGCAAAGACAAGAAAGAAGTTGTCAAAATTTCTTAATTCAAAATTATTCAGACTAAATACTGTCTCATTGGGATGCAATGGTCTCCCCATAAAGAACAATATGATTGATAATGCAAGAATTGCACATATTAAATACAACGCCTTGATCCCCATATTTGCCCCTTTTTTAAGTATCAGGCCAGAAAGAAAAAGCATTACCGGAATACTTACCACTTGTCTGGGGAGTATAAATTGATAGCTCTCTTTAAGATAATCAAAAAAGAATTGAAATGTCTCTGTAAATGCAATAATATAAAATGCGACACTAATGGCTTGAGAGAAGTATAGCGCTATGCCGATTGTTGCACCAATATTCAATCCGAAAGACCTGGATATTATAAAGTACTCCCCTCCTCCTTCCACTCTTTTATTAGTAGCAATTTCTGAAATTGCCAATGCTGTTGGAATTGTCACAAGATGCCCTAAAAGGATTATCAGGATAACCCCTATTAATCCTACACTACCCGTAGCATAACCAAATCTTAGAAAGAGAATAGCTCCCAGTATAGTTGAAATAGCAGTAAAGAAGACCGGTGCCGTCCCAAACTTTTTTGAAATATTATCCATAATTTGATTAGTCAAAATAATTTCATGCAATTTAACATATTTAAGCTATATTAGAAATAAATTTTGAAATCATGGAGAGATATCCTGTCGTTGCGGGTAGGTTTTATCCGGAACACCCCGCGCAGTTACAGAGAGAGATTGAAAAGCTCTTTGCACAAGTTAAACATGGTAATCAAAAGAGTGTTAGGGCGGTAATTGCACCTCATGCCGGATATCTTTTTTCGGGCGGTGTTGCTGCATCTGCATATGCCCAAATTGAAAAGAATACGCAATATAAGAGAGTTTTCCTCATTGGCTCTTCACATACCTCTAACTTTAAAGGAGCATCTGTCTATTGCAGTGGTGATTTTATAATGCCATACGGCAAAGAGAGAGTAGATACACAACTTGGGAAAGAGCTGGTCAATAACCATCCGCATATCTTTACATCAAATCCATCTCCTCACATAAGAGAGCACTCGCTTGAGGTACAGCTTCCCTTTATAAACTACAGGCTTAAAAAAGATTACCTTATTATCCCCATACTTATCGGATGTAATGACAGCACCGTTTGCGAATCGGTTGCAGAGGCGCTCAAACCGTACTTTGTACCTGAAAATCTCTTTGTGATAAGTTCCGATTTCTCCCACTATCCCGGCTATGACGATGCCAAAAAGGTAGATAAAGTTACGATGGAGGCTATTTTGACTAATGATCCGGAGATACTCACAGATGCCTTGATAGACAACAAAGCTAAAAGAATCAAAGGCCTTTCAACCTCCCTTTGCGGAGCAAGCTCTGTGCTTGTGCTTATGCATCTCTCTAAAAACAACCCCGCTTATAAATACCGTGCTATTGAGTACAAAAACTCCGGAGATAATGAAATTTACGGAGAAAATGACAGAGTTGTGGGGTACTGGGCTATAGTTTTAACGGCGAAGGCAGAAATCAGGGAAGAAAACACACTAACAATAAGCAATTTAGAGAAAGAGACACTCTTGAGGGTAGCCCGGGAATCTATTAAGGCAACTGTGCTAAAGAAAGGGAAAGGTCGCATACGCATTTACGACACCTCTGGAGTACTCTCACTGGAGTGCGGAGCATTTGTCACCATTCATAAAAAGGGAAAGTTGAGAGGATGTATCGGCCGGATAGAAAGCTCCCTGCCGCTCTATAAAACAGTTGAGGAGGTAGCCGCCCTTGCTGCTTATTATGATAATCGCTTTAAACCTGTAGAGCCACACGAACTCGATGAACTGGAGATAGAGGTTTCAATATTGTCTCCTCCTGTCAAAATTGATGATATATCACAAATAAAACTTGGAGTTCACGGGATAATTATCCGCAAAGGGGTGCGCTCAGGGGTTTTCCTGCCGCAGGTTGCCCTTGATACAGGGTGGAGTCTTGAAGAGTTTCTGGGATACTGTTCAAGTAATAAAGCAGGTTTAGGTTGGGATGGCTGGAGAGAGGCAGATCTCTATATCTTCACCTCTACTCTCTTAAGCTGATTCAATGCCAGATTCCGGGTATTATCTCTTTGCAATTTCCGCAAACACCCTCTTTTGAAAAGCTCTCTGCTGAAGGTACGATATTTATTACCTCTGCATTGTAGCCGCCTCTTTTGACAAGAGTAGAGCCACAGCAGGTACAATGTGTATTGCAATATTCCGCAAAAGGAAAATTTCCCAAATAGATAAATCTCATACCTTCCTCTTTTGCAATCTCTACCGCCTCTTTCATAACAAAGATATCGGTCGGTGGGATTTTGCTTAATTGATAGGCCGGGAAGAAACGGCTAATATGCACCGGAGTATTGTTAAATCCATGGTCAATTAACCATTTAAACATCTCCCTCATCTTAGCCGGAGAGTCGTTGTAGCCGGGGATAACCAGATTTGTTATCTCTAACCACACACCTCTCTTTTTCAAAGTTATGAGCGTATCAAGCACTGGTTTTAAACTTGCACCTGTCAGAGAGCGGTAAACACTATTGTCAAAAGCCTTGAGATCAATGTTTGCAGCATCAAGGTATCTGCATAACTCCTCAAGCGGCTCTCTGTTGATATAACCGTTAGAGATTATTGAGGTTCTGATCCCCTTCTCTTTTGCCAGTTTAAATGTATCAATCAGATACTCAAAAGAGATAACCGGCTCTGTATAGGTAAAAGCGATTGTTGGAGCTTCATGCCTCAAAGCTTCGTCCACTATATCTTTAGGTGTCATCCGATAGTCGCCTGAACTATACGAAGAGGTTTGTGAAATTGACCAGTTCTGGCAATTCAGACACCTAAAGTTACAACCGGGTGTGGCTACCGAAAAGACTTTACTCCCCGGCAAAAAGTGATAAAGTGGCTTTTTTTCTATCGGGTCAATACACATAGAGCACAGCCTTCCATACGACAATGAATACAATACCCCTTTATTGTTTAATCTTGTACCGCATATTCCGCTCTTGCCATCTTCAATCAAGCATTTGTGAGGGCAGAGCAGGCATCGTATTTTGTCGCCCGCAAAATAAAATTCGCATATTCTCTCCATGAACCTACTAATATAACTAAAATTTCTCACATAACTCTCCATTTACCTATCTTTGCAAACAATGAACTACCTTGCACATATATTTCTTTCGGGCAGTGACAGGCAACTGCAGGTGGGTAACTTTATCGGTGATTATATACTATCGCTGGCTCCCGGAACGTGTTAAAGAGTTTATATTATATTTTATTTATACAAACAGGCTCAAACGTTATGCCGGAGGTAATAACAAAATTTAATCTTTAAAGGCTCAATGGAATCGAAATTAAGAGATAGTTACAATGACAATAGAGTTTCCCAAAATACTACCTGGTACCAAGGCACACCTCAAACTGGCGCCCGAAAACAGGGTAATAGCCATTATAAAAGAGCAGGTGCCTCCCACTGAAGCAAAAGATTCAGCCGTATTAATACTCCTCGTTCCACCTAAAAACAGTAAAACATTTACTGCCGGTACAGGGATTGAAGTTCCTGATTGGAATCTGCTGCTCATTAAGAGAAACAGCTATAATGGTATCCACTCAAATCAAATGGCATTTCCGGGAGGCAAATGCGATGCCGGGGATAAGAACTATGCCGGTACTGCCTGCAGAGAGGCCTTTGAAGAGTTGGGAATAGAGCGGGGGAAATATAAGATAATAGGGCAGTTAACTAAGCTTTACGTACCGCCCAGTAATTTTACGATATACCCCATTGTAGCAATTGCCGATGGCGATATTGAATATGACCCCGATTCAAGAGAGGTTAGCGGATATTATCTTTTTCCGCTAAGTGCTTTTAACCCCGATAAAGCAGAGATACATAAAGTAAAATCGGGAGCATATGGCTGGGTAAAAGCTCCCGGATTTAAAATTAATAATGAAATAGTTTGGGGTGCTACTGCAATGATAATCGCCGAACTTTACGAAGTGTTAACTTCCTAATTATCTGCCATTTCTCTTTCAACCTCCTCTACTGTCGCAGGTAATCGGGATGCTCCCAGGAGGCGGCTTCCTTCCCCGGTTATTAAAATATCATCTTCGATTCTTACTCCGCCAAAGGTGTAATAACCGGCAAGTTTATCAAAGTTGATGAACTCTTTGTTTATGCCCTCTTTCTTCCATTTCTCTATGAGCGCAGGGATAAAATAACATCCGGGCTCGTTGGTTATAACATGCCCCGGTCTAAGCATCTTACCCATCCTCAAAGATTTGAGGCCAAACTGAGAAGCTCTGACATATGTATCATCATATCCCACATAATTTTCGCCCAAATCCTCCATATCGTGGACATCCATACCCATTTGATGCCCTAATCCGTGAGGCATAAAGAGAGCGTGCGCACCGGCGGCAACAGCTTCATCTACATCTCCTTTCATAAGTCCAAGATTGATTAATCCTTGCGCCAATACTTTTGCTGCAGCAAGATGCACCTCTCTGTAAGTGATTCCCGGCCTTGTCATATCGGCAGCCAATTGATTGGCGGTAGAGACAATTGTGTATATGTCCTTTTGACGAGAAGTAAATTTACCGCCCGACGGGATTGTTCTGGTAAAATCTGATGCGTAGTGAGAAGAAATCTCTGCTCCCGCGTCAATCACAAGTAATCTGCCATCTGTTAATATTTGGTGATGAGTGTGATTATGAAGAGTTTCGCCGTTCTGGGACAAAATTATCGGGAACGAAGGCATATAGCCGTTAGATATAGCAACTCCCTCCATAATGCCCACTAACTCCTGCTCAACCATTCCTGGTTTAGCCATCTTCATTGCAGTATAGTGCATCATATATCCAATATCTGCAGCTTTATCCATCTCAACAATCTCGCACTCCTCTTTAATCTCTCTCAATGCAACGACACCTTTGATAAACTCCTCTGAGACCATTCCCTTAACTGAATCCAATTCAATACCAAGCATCTTATGAAGAAGAATAACTCTGTCACCTCTGTAAGGCGGTAGATAGTGAATTATCCTACCCCCTGCCTTAGCTTTATGCAGGTACTCACTCAAAGAGTCATAAGCCATGACTTTTTTAACTCCAACGCCGGCAGCTAAGTCATTCATAGCAGGTTGCGGTCCCATCCAAATAATATCATCAATATTCACATCATTGCCAAAGATTATCTCCTCCCCGCTCTCAACATCAATGGCACCCGCCAAATCCGGCAGATCCAACCCAAAAAAGTATAGGAAATTTGAATCTTGCCTGAATCTATATGTATTTGAAATATAGTTCATCCCAATCTCAGAATTGCCCATAAAAAGCAAAATGCCCTTACTGACACTCTTTTTAAGATTTGCTCTCTATTAATATAAACCTCTTTAGAAAACATAATTCATAAATTTTAATGTGATTCTTGCAAAGATAAAAAACTCCTTTTGCAAAAAGAGAAAAATAGCTTTAAATTGGCGGCCTGTTATGAAGATTTCACAAAAAGAGCTTGAAATAACCAGGGCAGTCATCAATAGTGACAAAAAAGCCTTTGAATACTTTTATACCGGTGAGTATAAGAGAGCTCTTTTTTATGTTAATCAATACCTCAATGATCTTTTGCTGGCAGAAGATATTACCCAGGATTCATTTGCCACGCTATGGGATAAAAGAGTACTCCTGGATCCAAGTCTGCCGTTACTACCGTACCTATATTCTATTTTAAAAAACAAGAGTTTAAATGAGTTACGGAGAATTTCTAACAGTCGCAGGCTAAATGATGAGATTAAAAGGAGGGAGTATAAAGCAAATTTAGTGGCATTAACTGATGATAGCTCCGATACCGTAGTAAGATTTCAGCTGGAAGAATTTATAAGCAGTGCATTAAAAGAGATGCCCGAAAAATTCAGTGATTCATTTTTGCAAAGCAGAGTTAACGGGCTCTCGTACAAAGAGATTGCAGAGAAAAAGGAAATTTCGGTTAAAACAGTTGAATACCATATAACACAGGCAATTAAATATTTAAAATATAAGTTAAAAGATTTCCTATAGGGAAATGACGCTTTAAAGTGTATTAATGATACAAGTAAATATGAATAGTAATATAAATCCTCAGCTTCTGCATAAGTACATTCTCGGCACTGCTACCTTGGCCGAGAAAGAGATGGTTTTGTCCTGGATAGAGATGAGTGAAGAGAATGGCAAAATATACAGTGAGATTAAAAATTCATGGGTGGCTGAACGATATAAGAATTTTTCTGAAACGGAGAAAATTGACAACATCGAAAAGGTCTTTTTCAGACAAAAGAACAATTCAAAACTGGTTAAAAGATATCGGTTTGCTCTATTTGCAGCCTCTATCATAGTACTTCTTACAGTTTCTACACTCTACTTTTTATTTTTTGAGAAAGAGATCTATATCCCTGAACAAACAGCTACACAGATAGAATACCAGATTAATCCAAGTGTAAGAGGAGTGATAGATTTGCCGGATGGAAGCCGCGTATGGCTTAACAGCTCCAGCTCCCTTAAATGCCCGGAAAAATTTGATTCCCTTCAAAGAGTGGTTGAATTAGACGGTGAAGGTTATTTTGAAGTCATATCTAATAAGGAGTGGCCAATGTATATTAAAACCCCCAAGGGTTATGGGATTAAGGTTACGGGTACCTCTTTTAATCTCTCCTCCTACTCAGATGACAAGAAAATGGTAGTAACCTTGATAAAAGGTGCAATCTCTGTTATAAATGAGACTGACAAAAGCGAGATACGCTTAAAACCAGATGAAGAGGTCACAATTATTAAAGAAAACAAGCCAATTATCTCTAAAAGAGTAGATACTACCAAAAAAACTGCATGGAAAACAGGCTATCTTCTCTTTGATAATACCCCAATGAATGAGGTTATAAAGAAGATAGAACGGTGGTACGGAGTTGATTGTACTGTTAAGGACTCTGTCATTTTTGATTACCGCTTTACTGCAAACTTTAAATCGGAATCATTGCAACAGGTGTTGGAAATATTGAGGCTTTCATCAAAAATCAACTCAAAGATTGAGAACAACACCCATATTACCCTTATGAATTAATATTTCTAAAAAAGTCAACTTTTTTAAAGGGAACTCTTTCTTTCAAGTGTATTAAAGGTTATTAACCTTAAACTTAATAACAAAGCTTATGAGAAAAAGAATTTTCATCTCTCTGTGTTGTCTGTTGTTAATAGTTTCAAAACTCTACCCGCAAAAAATTTCGGTTAGCTTTACAAACACCCCTATTAAAGAGGTGCTTAGCGCTA
>CAYZPF010000002.1:40871-66435 GCA_964479995.1 uncultured Muribaculaceae bacterium
CAGCCTTGTAAATGCCAATCTGCCGGTCTCAGTTGAGGCCAGGAATTTGGATGTTAAACTCGCTTTAGACCAGGTTTTCAAAAATTCCGGCTACGAGTATAAGATTGTTGAAAAACAGATTATCGTCACTCCGGAAAACTTTATTCCGCAAACAGATGTGAAGGATTCAGGGAAATCTCCTCAATCCTCTGCTAAGGGACAGGACAGAATAACATTAACCGGAAAGATAATCTCAGCTGGAGATAAGCAACCAATTGTAGGAGCTTATCTCATTATTCCAGGGACTAAAAGGGGTACTTCTACTGACTTGGATGGGACTTTCTCTTTTCCAGTTCCAAAAGAGACAAAAAGTGTAGTTATCTCGTGTTTAGGATATCAAAGGTTAACACTTGATATCAACCCCGATAACCTTACCAACTTTAAACTAATCATCATGGAGGAGGCTACACAGTTCCTTAATGAGGTTGTGGTACAAGGTTACGGATCCACCACTGTTAAAGATGCTACGGGCTCTGTATCCAGATTGACAAGTGAGGAGATAGAGACCGTGCCTATGGGCTCTACAATCCAGGGGATGCTGCAAGGTTTGGCGGCAGGTGTTAATGTGATGATTCAGTCATCTTCACCCACCTCGCCAATAAGTGTTACTATTCGCGGAGTCTCTACCCTCTCCAGTACAGGCACACAACCTTTATGGGTAATTGATGGCGTGCCGGATTACTCCGATGCTACCTCCGGGGACATTGCTAACAGTTTATATAACCTGAATCTTACAGATGTTCAGAGTATTGATATTTTAAAGGATGCTTCTGCAACAGCAATTTATGGTTCACGGGCAGCCAATGGAGTAATAATTGTAACAACCAAAAAAGGGGTAAAGGGTCAGCCTCCTACAATTAATTTTAACTTAAATTCTACAATCCAGTTTCAAAAGAGTCACGATCTTAAAACTTTGACAGTAGATCAGTTTAAATATTATACCGAAACTTTGGCAAAAGAGAAGATGCATGTGGATGCCCTTTTGGGAGCTAATGAAAAACTCTTTTTAGATGAGTCGGAATATTTAAAACTCAACACAAGCCAATGGAGTATTAGCGATTTAAAGCTCCGCTCTGATGCCTACTTTACAGGAGATACCGATTGGTGGACAGAGATGGTTCAGCCTGCAAAAACATACAAGGCCGATCTCTCTTTAAGAGGAGGAACAGATGTAACAAACTACTATCTCTCTTTTGGATACTCCGATATTAACGGTCTGGTAAAAGGGGGTAAGAGCCAGCTTTTTAATGGAAGATTAAACCTTGAAACCGATATAGGTAAATTCTTAAAACTGGGGGTAAATGCATCGGGCTCAACCAGAACAGCAAATAATAAAGATGCCATACTAAAAAGTGTACCAAGGTTCAGACCCGATATTGAGGCTTATAACCCCGATGGTAGTATCAATATTCTACCAACAAATACAACTATTGAAAATCCGCTTATCTCTTTGAACAATAGAAATGATGGACAGGGTAAATCTCTGTATGCAACTGCGTATGCAGAACTAAAAATTATTCAAGGTTTAAAGTTTCGCTCGGCAGCCACAATAAACTATTCGAACTCCACATACGATATCTATAACAAAAAAGGAACACAAGGTTATAGCTCGGTATATAACTATAGGCAAATTTCAATCAATGAGTCAAATACCGGTGTTTGGGACAATACTCTCAATTATGCCGGAGTATTTGGCAAGCACGATATAGTTGCTGTAGTTGGACAATCAATTGAAAAATATACAGCAAAAAGGTACTCCGTTTATGGAGAGGGCTTCCCCGATGAGAAAATACTCATTAATGTAAACAGTGGTTCATCTACACAGGCTTCGAATGATGAATCCGGAAGTGCATTGGCCTCATTTTTCGCAAGAGCAAATTATAAGTTCATGAACAGGTATCTTTTGACTGCGACAATAAGGGCTGATGGCTCTTCAAAATTCGGACCTGACAGGCGTTGGGGCTACTTCCCCTCTGCAGCTTTGGCATGGATTGTTTCAGAAGAGAGTTTTATGCAATCAATCAACCATATAATACCTTATCTCAAACTTAGAGCCTCTAAAGGCCAATCCGGATCCCAGAACTTAGGACCTTACGACTGGATGACAACCCTTGCAGCAGCACCTCATACAGGGCTATCTGGTATTAAACCTGCAAGTTTGGGTAACCCCTCACTACAGTGGGAGAACTCTACGCTAACCGATATCGGAATAGATTTTGGGATTTTGAATGAAAGGATCCGGGGAACTTTCGGATATTATAAAAAAGAGGTTGATAACATTATCTATATGGGATCTGTCCCTACAAACTCCTCATTTGCATCAATCAATCAAAATATTGGTTCGGTAACCAATGAGGGTTGGGAATTTGATATAAAGGGAGAGATAATAAAGAAAAAGGATATGGTGCTTAGATTGGGATTCAATATAGCAACCAATCAGAGTGTTGTCAACAGACTCGATGGAGTGCAAAAAGAGATTCTTATGCCTGCATCATATGAATTTGCCAGATTAGCAGAGGGAGGAAAGATAGGTGATTGGTATGGATATCAGACTGCCGGCAGACTCTTTGCCACAGCCGAAGAGATTTTTGCTCTTAGACAAATCAATCCAACTACCGGAGCTCAACTTAACTACAGATTGGCAAAAGAACTCCCCGGCGACCCATATATTCTAGATTTAGATGGTAACGGTACGATTGTTAAAGCTGATGACAGAACTGTAATTGGAAACTTTAACCCTAAGTTCTACGGAGGTTTTAATATGAACTTTATCCTCAAAGATCTATTTGTTGCAGCCAACTTCACATACTCGTATGGAGCTAAAAGATTATGGGACTATATTTTCTATGCTGTTAACTCCGGTACCGGTATAAACAATGCATATAACTATCTTTTAGATAATGGATATGTATTTACACGAGATCCGCTTTCGGCAATACCTCGTGCCAGTCTCTCATACGTAGGAGCTGTATTTACAGATTCATACCTGTTTGACGCCTCATTTATCAAGTGTACTGCATTTAATGTAAACTATAAACTGCCACGCAAATGGTTTGAAAAGAAATTTGTCTCAAGTTTGGAAGTTACTTTCCAGGCTTCAAATCTCTTTACAATTACTAAATATCCGGGATTTGACCCGCAAGGCAACTTTGGAAGTACAGATATGAGTGCAAGATATATTGTAGGTACTGCCAGTGCTCGTGATTTGATAGGGGCAGGCACAGGAATTGACTACAACACCTATCCTACTACCAGGAATTTTACTCTTGGATTGAAACTAACTCTCAAATAGACGCAGATTATGAAAAAGTATTTTAAAATAATAAATATAGTGGTACTCTTAACCTTATTCACATCTTGTGATAAGTTTCTGAGCCTCAATCCACCCTATAGGATGACCATTGATAATGCTGTTAATACTTATGAGGGTGCAGTCTCGATGTTGAATGGCATGTATGCCTCCATCTCCCTGGGAAGCGGTACTTCTATCAGGGATTATTTTGGCGGTAGTTTGTATGTCGGTTTATCTGCACAAGCAGGTGTAGCCAGAGCCAACAGCGCTTACTACTACCCCATGGCATATACTTCCACTTATGCCGCCTTCTCTAACTTTTGGCAACATATGTTTGGATGTGTCAATTCTGCCAATGCGGCAATAAGCGCTATTCAAGGCCTGCCTGATGATAAATTCTCTTCAGTTGACGAGAAAAATGCTATGCTGGGTGAAGCCCGCACATTCCGAGCCTGGGTTTACTCACATCTGTTGTGGTGCTTCTCGCACTTTTGGGAAGATGACGAGTATGGTATTTTATGGAGAGAAGAGCTGGCCAATTTTAATAACATTTTTATTGACAGAATCTCCGTTAAAGAGAGTTATGAAAAGATCCTGGCAGATGTAGATGCGGGTATCGCTTCTTTATCCAATTATACAGACTCTAAAAGACTCTCCAAGCAGATGGCTCAGGTATTAAAGGCCAAGTTGTTGCTTAACAGAGGTTGGACAGGAGACTATCAGGAGGCTCTCACTATTGTCAATAATATCCTGGCAACAGCACCTGCAACATTCAAAATGGATCCCGATATGAAGAAGATGTATCAGGATTCCTGGGATTCTAAAGAGGTTCTATTTGCACGGTTTATGGAGGATAATACAGGAAGAGCCTACGGAGAAGGGACTTATTCCCAGATAATTATTCAGGCCGGCGATCAATGGACAGCTGCAAATCAAAATAACCCCTCCTCTTTGAAATCTTTCTACCCCGAATTTGATTCATGGATTAATGGAGACCCCAGATATGGAGTTACAATGGGTTGGGCAAGAGCGATTAGTGCAACAGGAATTCTCTACTTTTGCCCTACCAAGCTTGCGCGTGAAGGGAGACCATCCGACCAGCATATGAATGACAAATTTACAACCTACTATTTTCGCTATCCTGAACTTTACCTTATGCAAGCCGAACTTAGGGCACGCACAGGAGCCAGTATTGCAAGCTCATTGGAACCAATTAACACTATGCGCTCTAAAAGGACCAATCCGGTATTACCTGCACTTAGCGTACCTGCAACAAAAGATGAGTTAATGTTCCTTATCTTTAAAGAGTACTGTCTTGAGTTGTACATGGAAAACGGAAGCGAATGGTTTGCCACATTAAGGTTTGAAAAAGATGGTAAACCAATGTTATACCATCTAAAGCCCGATTTAAAAGAGATTACTACCGATAATTACTGTTGGCCAATACCGTCCACCGAGACCAGTACCAATCAGTTTATTAAGTCTAATCCCGGTTATGATAATTAAAACAGAAGAAAATGAAGAGAATACATATACTATTTTTAATAGGGATTTTACCACTAATTTTCTCTTGTAGTGACGAGAGCAAACTCTTAGTGCCAATTCCCAACGACATAACTTTTAATGAGTTATCGCTATCGCCCTACAGTCATGTAATTCCTGAAAACGGCTTTACCTCTAAAGGCGTAAGATTTAACACTAAGAAGAACAGCGACGGTAGTTACAGTGGATTTGCCTACTCAAACCAAAATAATCGTTCATTTGTATGGAGTGACAGTAAAGCGGCCAGAGATACCAATCTTTTCAGCGCCTGGACCACATACCGTAATATGACCGAAGTTTTTGCAGTAGCTTGTGCAGATGACGAAGAGGAGACCTACTTCGAATTGTCCAAACCTACTGTTGTTGAACATATACTGGTTACAAATACGACCTATAACTATCTGGCAATGACCTATGGAGTTAACTCTACCAGCGTCATAGCCAATCCTAATATTCCGTCGGCGCCAAGAGCTCTCTGGTTAACTTATGCACCGGGAGTAACAAGAAGGCTTAATCTAGCAAAGGATTACTATAAGATTGTCGTAAAAGGATATAATGGTAATAATTTAGTTGGAACAGTGAATGTCTATCTCTGTTGCAGAAGTCAGGCCGATCCTGAAAATCCTACATTTAATTTTATCAGGGCCGATTGGATCAGAGCAGATTTAAGTTCTTTAGGTGAAGTTACGAAAGTTACATTTAGTACAGATTGTTCATACAAAGACACAAGCGGAAAAGATTTAATACACTCATGGTTTTGTATGGATGGTATAAGACTAAAAAAATAGTTAAATAATGAAAAGAATCATAGCGTTTACACTAATTTTAGTAGTTAGTCATTTGGGATATTCCCAAAACAGAAAGGTCAACTTATTTGTAAATGAGCCATATGAAAAAATGGCTGAAATGGCTAGGAAGGAGAATAAATTACTATTTCTCGACTTTGGTTCTCCCAGATGCGGACCTTGTCTTTATATGAAAAACAACATCTTTACAATTGACAGCGTAGCCGATTTTGTCAATAAGTACTTTATTAGTGTGGACTATATGGAGGGGGGAGAGAAGAAGAGACTAAGTGAGATATATGGTGTAAATTCAGAGCCTGTCTTCCTGATTGTTAATCCGGAAGACGGGCAACTGATGCACCGTACCCACGGAAGATCCACTGCCGGTGAGATGCTTGAGAGATTTAGACAAGGTATGGATGTTGAAAACAATATGGCAGCGCAAAACAGGGATTATAAAAAAGGAAGAAGGGATCCTGATTTTGTCCTGTCTTATATCAACACCCTGCATATTGCAGGCTTAACAGAGGAGAAGCTGATGGTTTTAAAAAACATTTTTACGGATGATTTTCCATTAAACTCTCTAAAAGAACCACTCTACTGGGATCTGTACAGAAGATACGAAGAGTCCCCAACCAGTCGCCAGACACTCTATGTTATGGATAATCTCAAAGAGTTTTCAGACCTATATAAGGAGAGCGTAGTGCAGGGAAAAATCGAGTCAATTTACGGTTCAAGAGCCAGAATGTACATTTTTGGCAGAAACGCCCCAATAGAAGATCCTCAGTTTAAAACCGTACTTGAATATGCCCAAAAGAGTGACCATCCAAATGCAAGTAAGTGGCTGGTGTACCTTGTGCCTGCTCATTACAAGTTTTCCAATTGGGTTCAGATGGCAAAAGAGGTTGAAAATGCTCTGGCATTTAATATTTTTAAAGGAGATGAAAGATTCAATTTTAAGAAAATGATGTCAGAACAATTAGCTTGGTATTGCAATGATAAAGAGGCGCTTAAATATGCATTAAAATGGATTAACGAACAGCTCAAAGAGACTGCAGATCCAGAGAGAGTTGCATCTTTGAAAGAGACTTTAAACACGGTAGAGGCAAAATTGGCTCTACCGTAGTTTTTCATACCGCTAAACACTCCTCTATAAACAACTCCGGCAGACCATCCACCTCAATAGGTAGCATGAAGATCCTCTTCTTAGTTTCGCTGCAGAATCTTGTCAGGTGAATCATCCGCTGAGAATCTTTTTCGGTTGTGATAATTACAGCTTTAGAGTATTTTTTAGAGATTTTGTTTATCTTTTTTATATCATAGTTATTAAATATGTGATGATCACGGTATAGTATCTTTTTGACAATTTTATATCTGTTTATAAGGTAGTACTCCATTGGTTTGGGGTTAGCAATACCCGCTACCTGAATGGCAAATTTTGAGTAGATGTATCTTTTGTCCCCCTCTTCGAAAAGAGGCTGAGGTTCTCCGTATTTTATTGAAGAGAAGAATATTTTTTGATTTGGAAATGTTTTTAGACGGTTCCTCCAGATGAACATCTCCTGATTGGATAGTCCGGAAGGGCACTTGGTTACAATTATAATATCTGCCCTCTCAATTTGAGAGGGTAGATCTCTCAATCTACCGAATGGCAGGAGATTATTTTCATCGGGAGGCAGGTTATAGTCAACTAAAAGAATACAGGTAGAAGGTATTACCCTCCTGTGTTGAAAAGCATCATCCAAAAGGATTACTTGCGGCCTCTGTTGAGGATCCATCTCCATTAATGCCTTGATTCCTCTCACTCTGTTGGCGTCCACTGCAACCGTCACAGAGGGAAATTTCCTCTTGATTTGCAACGGCTCATCGCCTGACATACTTGCTTTATCTGTAGTTTCTACAAATCGAAATCCTTTTGTTTTTCTGCCATACCCCCTGGAAAGCACCGCAACTCTTTTATGAGACATCAGCCCTTTTATCATATATTCTGTATGAGGCGTTTTACCTGTTCCTCCCACAGTAAGGTTTCCGATAGATATGACCGGTATATCAAATTTATACGATTTAAAGATACCGTTATCAAATAGATAGTGCCTTGTTTTTAAGATTAAATAGTATGGAAAAAGTATAACTTTATTGATAAAAACCGATTTCATAACCTTTAAAAAGTTTAGTACGAAAGTACTCAATTTTTGAATTAATCCGACAAGGGTTTATGGTAAATCCCCCTTATCCTTTCAATAAGCCTGACAACCTCCTTGTAGTCATTCTCCGTTACAAGCTTCATACGCATCTCTTTGAAATTTGGAAGCGCCTTGAAATATGAAGAGAGGTGCCTCCGCATCTCAAGAACCCCCACTCTCTCCCCTTTCACCTCAACCGATTTAAGCAAATGTTTAATTGCAATATCTGCCCTCTCATTCACATCTGGTTCGGGTAACAGCTCACCGCACTGCAGATAGTGCTTAATCTCTCTGAATATCCAGGGACGACCGTAGGTTGCCCTCCCTATCATAATCCCATCAACGCCATATCTGTCAAAAGCCTCCTTTGCCCCCTCTGCCGATGTAATATCACCATTTCCTATAACAGGTATAGTTATTCGCGGATTCCTCTTTACCTCCCCAATTAATGTCCAATCCGCCTCGCCCTTGTATAATTGTGACCTGGTGCGGCCATGAATTGTTAACGCAGCTATCCCGGTATCCTGAAGCTTCTCCGACAGTTCAACAATGATCTTACTGTTTTCATCCCATCCCAGGCGTGTTTTTACAGTAACCGGGAGTTTCACTGCCTCAACAACTCTTTTTGTAATCTCCACCATCTTATCCGGATAACGCATCATCCCCGAACCGGCTCCTCTGTTGGCAATCTTATTAACCGGGCATCCAAAGTTTATATCAATAAGCGTCGGCCCCACAGATTCTGCAATCTTCGCAGCCTCAACCAATGCCTCTGTAATATGGCCGTAAATCTGAATCCCTACAGGCATTTCATAAGAGTAGATCTTAAGCTTTTCCATAGCTTTTCTTGCATCTCTTATAAGACCGTCAGACGGCACAAATTCTGTGTACATCATGTCGGCACCAAATTCTTTACATATATATCTGAAAGATGGGTCGGTAACATCCTCCATTGGGGCAAGAAAAAGGGGGTAATCCCCAAGCTCCGTTTCTGCTATCTTCATCTTTTTATGTTGAGTGGCAAAAATAACTATTTAGATGCTATTTAAAAAATAGGATAAGGGTATGGAATTTTGCCACTTCCAAAATTAGTTTTATCTTTGCAGCCCCCTATTTTATAGGAGAATCGCAACAAAATTAATGTATTAATCTAAAGATCAACAAAGTGAACACATTGAGCTACAAAACTGTTTCGGCCAACAAAGCCACTGTCACTAAAGGGTGGGTGGTTATTGATGCAACCGATCAGGTGTTAGGCAGGCTTGCATCCAGAATAGCAATTATTTTGCGTGGTAAAAACAAGCCCAACTTTACTCCTCATGTGGATTGCGGTGATAATGTAATAGTTATCAATGCCGATAAAGTCCGCCTGACGGGTAAGAAGATGACAGACAAGGTGTACGTTCGTCACACCGGTTATCCTGGCGGTCAGAGATTTTCTACTCCTAAGGAGTTACTAAATCGTAAACCGCTTGCAGTAGTGCAGCACGCCGTAAAAGGTATGCTTCCTAAAAATCGCCTTGGTGCAGAGTTATTCCGCAACCTGTTCGTATATACAGGATCGGATCATCCGCATGAGGCTCAGCAACCAAAACAAATTCATTTATCAGAAATTTAAACACAGAGCATGGAATTAATTAACGCCCTTGGAAGACGAAAATCAGCAGTTGCTCGCGTTTATCTAAACTCAGGAAAAGGTAATATTACGATTAATGACCGTCCTCTTGATATCTATTTCAAAGAGGATACTTATCAGTATATCGTTAAGCAAGCTCTTGAGCTCACCAATACCCTCGGTATGTTCGACATCAAGGTTAACCTTGTAGGCGGCGGAACCAAAGGTCAGGCAGAGGCTTTGAGATTAGCTATTGCCCGTGCTCTCTGTAAAGTTGATACAGAGCAGTATCGTCCTGTCCTTAAGTCCAATGGACTTTTGACTCGTGACCCTAGAGCGGTTGAGAGAAAGAAACCCGGACAGCCAGGAGCCAGAAAACGCTTCCAATTCAGCAAACGTTAAAGTTTACACTGCACAGCATGAAGTTAAAACGAAGGATCTGTACTCTTCAGCTACCCCAGTTTCTTCTGCTGCGGAAAATCCAAATGACCATCAAACCTGATGCTACAGAGGATTGAGGAAAAGAGAAAAACAAATTATTAAAAACAAATTTTTAAAAATGCCCAGAACAAATTTCCAAGAACTACTTGATGCAGGTGTACACTTCGGACACCTAAAAAGGAAATGGAATCCGAAAATGGCTCCCTATATCTTCATGGAGAAGAACGGGATTCATATAATTGACCTGCATAAGACCGTTATCAAAATAGATGAGGCTGCAAACGTAATGAAACAACTTGCACGCGCAGGCCGCAAGATCCTTTTTGTTGCCACAAAAAAACAGGCGAAAGATATCGTATCGGAGAAAGCTCTAAATGTTAACATGCCTTATGTTACAGAGCGTTGGCCAGGTGGTATGCTTACTAATTTCCCTACTATTCGTAAGGCTGTTAAAAAGATGAATACCATTGACAAGATGATGACCGACGGTACTTTTGAAACTCTTGCAAAAAGAGAAAAACTACAAATTACAAGACAAAGAGCAAAACTGGAGAAGAACTTAGGTTCTATTGCCGATCTTAACAGGTTACCTTCGGCGCTGTTTGTTGTTGATATCCAAAAAGAGATGAATGCCGTTAAAGAGGCAAACCGTTTGAACATTCCGGTAATCGCCATGGTTGATACATGTTGCGATCCCAGCCCCATTGATTATGTGATTCCGGCAAACGATGATGCTGCAAAATCCATCACTCTTATCATGGATATATTGTGCCAGGCTGTCTCAGAGGGGCTGGATGAGAGAAAACTTGAAAAAGAGAAAGAGGGAGTGGTTGCCGAAATCAGAGAACCTAAAGAGGGAGTCAGAAGAACCCGTCCCCGCAAAGGCGGTAAAGAAGAGGCAGCCGAAGCTAAAGCCGAAGTAGCCGAAGCTAAGACTGAAACAGCTGAGACTAAAGCTGAAGTTACCGTTCAGGCAGCCGAAAAGGCAAAACCCGTTGAACCGGCAGAAACCGCTGCACCAGTAGAATCTGCCATAACTACCTCTGCAGAGGATGGAGCAGTCGAAGAATAAGTATCGGCACTATTAAAAACTTATATTAACATTAATATATTATTAAAGATGGAAATTAAAGCTACAGATGTTGCCAAACTTCGCCAAATGACAGGAGCAGGAATGATGGACTGTAAGAACGCTCTTGTTGACGCGAATGGTGACTTTGAAAAAGCAAAAGATATTATCCGCGAGAAAGGCAAATTAATTGCTGCCAAAAGGGCGGATAGAGAGACTACCGAAGGTGCTGTTATTGCAATAGCAAATGAAACGAGCAATAAAGGCATTATTGTATGCTTAGGCTGCGAAACAGATTTTGTCTCTAAAAATACTGATTTTCAGCAACTTGCCAAGAATATAGCTAACATGGCTCTTACATCGTTCCCTGCTGATCTTAATGAGCTCAAGGGTTTAAAATTAGGAGATTTAATCATTGATGAGACTGTAATTCAGCAAACCGGTAAAAGCGGTGAGAAACACGCCCTGCCTTTCTATGCCAGGCTCGAAGCGCCTTACATTGCAACATATATTCACACGAACGGAAAGCTTGCAACAATAGTTGGTTTCTCAAAAGAGATCAATTACGAAGTTGGCCGCGAAATAGCAATGCAGATTACTGCCATGAATCCCGTATCAGTGAGCAAAAATAGCTGCCCTCAGTCAGTTATTGACAAGGAGCTGGAGTTTTACCGCACACAAATTCGCGAAGAGGGTAAACCAGAGAACATGGTTGAGCAAATCGCACAAGGCAAATTAAATAAATTTTTTAAAGAGAGCACTTTGGAAGATCAAATCTTTGTAAAAGATGGAAAAATAACTGTTGCACAATATCTCAAATCTGTTGATCCCGAGGTAAAAGTAACAGGATTCTTCCGCTTCTCTCTGAACGACTAAACTAAATCAAATCTTCGGGGCAGGGTGTAATTCCCGATCGGCGGTAAAGTCCGCGAGCCATTTTTGGCAGAACCGTTGAAACTACGGTACCGACAGTCAGAGTCTGGAAGGAAGGAGATTAAAATGAAAAGAAAAGAGAAAAAACCTTTTAACAGGGCTGTAATGCTATGCATTCCTCTGTTGTTGAGCACAATTTGTGCAGAAAATTCAATGGCCGCTTCTTACGGTCAGGATGGTCACACACGAGATCTGCCGGATAACACGGTTAATGACAGAGACTCGGTAAAGAAGCGGGGGTATTACGACCTGAATGCCGCTATTAATCTGGATGAGATTATTCTTACTGCCTCTTATATGAAAGAGAGACAGAGTCCGATGCGACTTGCTACCATTGACAATAAGGAGATTGAGAGAAGAGGGCTTGGCAGGACCTATCCAGAGTTGATGAGAGGGATTCCCGGTGTTTATGCTACCAGTGAGACGGGTAGTTACGGGGATGCTAAGATCAATATCAGGGGATTTAAGCAGGAGAACATCTCGGTAATGCTTAACGGGCTTCCTGTTTCAGGATTAGTTACGGGGAATATGTTCTGGAACAATTGGCTGGGGCTGATGGATGCTACTCACTCAATTCAGCTACAGAAGGGAATTGGCGGATCAATGCTTTCCGATAACTCTGTCGGTGGTACTATCAACATTATTACCAAAACAACGACGCTTAATGCGGGGGCATCTGCCGGTTTTTACATTACTGATTACGGGCAGGCAAAAAGCTTTCTTAGCTTAAATACCGGACAGAGCTCCCGCGGCTGGGCGGCTAGCGCTTTGGTCTCTTATGCATGGGGAGGCGCTTATCCTCAAATGACAGATATAAACTCATGGGCGTATCTACTCAATGTCAGCAAGGTAATTGACAGCAAAAACTCGTTATTAATCACAGTCCTGGGTTCTCCTGAGAGACATCAGCAAAGAAGTGCGCGGCTCTCTTCTACAGAAATTGAGCAATATGGACTTAAATATAACAAGAATTGGGGCTACCTTGACGGCAAGGCGAAAAATCTTAGCGAAAACTTCTACCATAAGCCCTATTTTACTATCCAGCATTTCTATAAACCACACAAGAATCATGAACTTTCTAACTCCTTCTACCTTGCAGTAGGACACGGCGGGGGCAGATGGTCAGAATCTAAAGGAAAAAGAATTATTGACTATAGAAAAGATGGATTGATAGACTGGGATGCTATCGTACAAGAGAATAAGCAAGTTACTCAAAACCCCGGATCGGCGACCAATATTCTAAGTGATTTCCTGGCAGGGCACACTCAAACCGGCGTAAGGAGTAACTATAAATATATCCCTGCCGATGGATGGGAGGTTCAGTCGGGATTTCATTATCAGTACTACAGTACCTGGGAGAAGGAGAGGATAACCGATCTTCTGGGGGGTGAATATTGGTATGAAGATTATGCAAATAAATCAATCGCAGGTATTGCAGGCCGTAATCCCATAAAAGTAAAGGGCGATTATATCCGTACAGACAACGGAAAAACAATAAGCCATCTGACTCTCTACTCTTCGCTGGCATTTAAAGATGCTAAGTGGGACATTAGATTCGGAGCATCAGCAATGGGCAGCAGGAATCAGCGGTGGGATAATTACAACTATTTTGGTGGGAACACCAACAGCGATTATGCATCTGCAGCAGGGTACAGCTTAAAAGGAGGTGTAAATCGTAAACTAAGTTTATCATCCTCTCTCTATTTCAATGTGGGAATTTACAGCAGAGTACCATATAACGATGTTTTCTTCTCATCCGGAAACAATACAATTACAGATGAGGTGAAAAATGAAAAGAATTTTTTATCAGAAGTCGGGTACCGCTTTTTGTTTGACAGGGGAGCTGTAGAGGTTACCGGTTATTATGCACTATGGAAGAATAAAAGTATAATTTCAGATCCTTATAAACAGCCCGATAACACAACTCTTAAGTATATGATAAGAGGGTTGGATGCACTTCATTACGGAACAGAGATAAGTGCCGACTACCAGCCTGTAAGTTGGGCAACCTTTAAAGCTTATGCCTCAATTGGTGAGTGGCGCTGGAAGAATGATGTATCTGCAAACATTTACGACGACTATTCGGGCCTGCTTATTGGAACTGTAAACGTTTACAGCAACAACCTGCCTGTTGGAGACGCACCGCAAACACAACTCTCTTTAGAGGGGGAATTTGAGGTTGCAAGGAGGATTAAATTTAACATCTCATGTGAGCATAATGCCCGTATGTATGCAGATTTTGATCCTAAAGAGAGGCAAAATCCCGGCGACCGTCAGAATCCATACAAAATTCCCTCTTATAACCTTGTGAACTTTGGGGCATACTGGAAATTCACTTTAGGGAGAAATGATGCAAATATCTTCATAAATATCAGCAATCTTTTCAATGAGAGATATATTGAAAGAGGCAAGGATGGTTCCGATCATACATTAGACTCTTTTAGAGGATTTTGGGGATTGGGCAGGAATATCGGTCTGGGGATGAGAATCCAAATTAATTAAAGCATTCATAATTTTATCGGTAGCGCCGGTATTTTCAGACACATAGCGGATGCACGTTTCAGAGCAGTTTTTACGAAATGGGGCATCTGCTATCAATTTATTGAAGATAAGATCTAAATCGGTCTGCCCCTCTATTGAGAATGCACCGCCCAGCGAAATGAGTTCCCAGGCCTCTTTAAATCTGGAATATTTGGGCCCGAATACAATGGGCAGGCCAAAAGTTGCCGGCTCCAGAATATTATGAATACCGGCTCCAAACCCTCCACCTATATATGCAAAGGAGCCGTATTTATACGCTTTTGAAAGAACTCCGATTGTATCAATTATAAGCACAGAGGAGCCTTTTAATATCTCATCTGCCTCTTCCTGAGAAAGACTTTCATCTGCTAAGTTCGTTATCTGACTAAGCTGTATATGTGAAATATCTCCCAGCCAGTCAGATATCTTACCTATACTGTTCGGCCCCACTTCATGCGGAGCAATAATAAATTTAAGTCCCGTAATGCCGGACTTTAAACGATCCTTAATGAAAGAGACCAGCATAGCCTCATCAGGAGGCCAGGTACTGCCTGCAACACAGCAGATTGAATCTCCCACAAATCTTCTTAAAATACCAATCTCCTCTCCTTTCTTCGCAATCTCGTAAACCCTGTCAAACCGGGTGTCCCCGCTCACAGTAACATTATCTATCCCAATGGTAGAAAGAAGGTCCAAAGATCTCTCGTCCTGGACAAAGATCTGTTTAAAAGTATGTAAAACCTCTCTAAAGCTCCTGCCCCACCATTTAAAGAAAGGTTGACTCACCCTAAAGTGGGCAGATATAAGATAAACATCAATCTCTCTCTTCTTAAGTTCGAGCAAATAATTTCTCCAAAGTTCATATTTCACAAAGATTACCACAGACGGATTCACCGCATCTATAAACCTAACGGCATTTGATTTGGTGTCCATCGGCAAATAGCAGACATTGTCGGCTAAAGGGTAGTTTTTTCTAAGCTCGTATCCGCTTGGAGAAAAAAAGGTAATTAAGATTCTGTAATCAGATAATTTCTCCTTAAATTGCTCTATAACCGGCCTTGCCTGTTCAAATTCTCCTACAGATGCACAGTGAAACCAGGCCAGCGGTTTATCAACATTTTTAGTGAGTATCTCCTTCTCTATTCTAGAGAGTAAACCCTTTCTCCCACTATAAAAAAGCGCCGCTTTCCGATAAAAGAGTCCTGCTATGCCAGAGGCAAAATAAAAAAGGGAAATGAAAATATGATAGATAATCTTCAAATCATTTGTAAATTTGTACAAAAATAGTTAAATAAATGAAAAAATTCCTGGAACATCTCGGCAGATACTTCCTTTTAATGAAGATGGTGTTCACAAAACCCGATAAAGGTAAAATATTTCGCAAACAGTTCTTTATTGATGCAGAAAAGCTGGTACTCAATTCAATTCCCATAATTGCAGTAATATCAATATTCATCGGAGCTGTTCTTGTGGTACAAACTGCATACAATATTGAGAATCCGCTTATACCTAAGATGTATGTAGGATATATGACCCGTGAAAGTCTGGTCCTGGAATTCTGCTCTACAATGGTAGCTTTGATCCTTGCCGGAAAAATTGGGTCTAACATCTCCTCAGAGATTGGCAGTATGCGCATAAGCGAACAGATAGATGCAATGGAGATGATGGGTATTAATTCGGCCAACTATCTTATTTTGCCCAAAATCACAGCAGCAACTATCTTTAACCCACTCTTAATGCTTATGAGTTTTATTCTGGGACTCTTTGGAGGGGCTATGATGATATACTTTACAGGTATTATAACCATGAGCCAGTACACAGAGGGGTTGCAGTATGCATTCTGTTTCTACTATTTTACCTACAGTCTTATAAAGATGGCGGTATTCAGCTTTATTATTACCAGTATATCTGCCTACTACGGGTACTATGCAACCGATGGTTCACTCGGCGTAGGGCGCTCCAGTACAAGAGCAATTGTAGTAAGCAGCGTAGCCATTCTCCTTGCAAACCTTGTTATTACTCAAATAATGCTTAACTAACCGAAGTGATTCGATGATACAGATAAAAAATCTAAATAAACATTTTGGTGAAAACCATGTCCTTAAAGAGATTACTATAAATTACAGACCGGGTGAGTGCTCTTTGATTATTGGGGCGAGCGGGTCTGGCAAAACAGTCCTACTTAAATCTCTTGTGGGACTCCATGAGCCCGATTCCGGAGAGATTTGGTATGACAAGATTAGGTTCGATGCCCTCTCATTTAGTGAAAAGAAGAGTATTCGTAAAGAGATGGGAATGCTCTTTCAAGGTAGTGCGCTCTTCGATTTCGCGACTGTTGAAGAGAACGTAAGGTTCCCTATGGACTTCTTTACCGACTGGACAGATTCTCAAAAGCTGGACAGAGTCAATTTCTGTCTGAACAGAGTTAACCTGCACAATGTAAACCGCCTCTACCCAAATGAATTGAGCGGTGGCATGCAGAAAAGGGTAGGAATAGCCAGGGCGATAGCGCTCAATCCTAAATATCTCTTTTGTGATGAGCCCAACTCTGGTCTTGATCCGCAAACTGCCATCCTTATTGACCAGTTAATCTCAGAGATTACAAAGGAGTACAGCATTACCACTGTTATCAACACCCACGATATGAACTCCGTTATGGAAATTGGAGACAGAGTGGGATTCATTCATAAAGGCAAACTAATGTGGGAAGGCACCAAAGAAAACGTACTCAACTCAGATTGTAAAGAATTGAATGACTTTGTTTTTGCATCAAATATGGCCAAGAAGGTAAAAGAGGTGATTGGCTAACCTATAAAACCGGCGTTACAGCGGTAATTATAATGTCGCTCTTAGGTATATCTCTCATTCCCGTAGGCGTGGCAGCAATCCTGTCTATAATATCAAATCCCGAAACAGTCTCTCCGAATACGGTGTAGGCTCCGTCAAGTTGTGCACAGGTATTGGCATCTTCTACAATATAGAACTGAGAACCGGATGACTCCCTCTTTGGGTTAGCCTCGTCTCCTCTGCGGGCAGCGGCAAGCGCCCCTTTCTTATGCTTAAACTGAGGAAGAATTTCTGCCGGAACCGTATAGCCCGGACCACCTGTACCGAATCTGGCAACATTAGCTGTATCTTTCGACAAGGGATCGCCCGTCTGGATCATAAAACCTTGTATAACCCTGTGAAAGCGGATTCCGGTATAGAAACCCTCCGCTGCGAGTTTCACAAAATTATCTCTATGAAGAGGGGTCTCTTTGTATAGCTTTACTCTGATTGTACCTATATTGGTAACAATATCAAATTGAGGCTCTTCGGGGAGATCTGCCGGATTAAAAAGTTCTGATTTTTGCATAATAACAGTATCTTCTTGTTTTGTAGTCTCCTCTTGCTGACCTTCTACCTGTCTTCCTTTACAGGAAAAGATAACTAAAGAAGTGATTAACAGTAAATTAAAAATATTTCGTTTCATCCCAATAATTATTATTTTTGCTTAACTTTGTAAAATCTCACGAAATTACCTCAATTGCTTAAATTATGCAAATAAAAAGAATCCCTGCAATTTTTCTTTTTCTGCTGACAACAAGCTTTCTCTCTGCTCAGACTGTGGGTGTTGTGCTTAGCGGAGGGGGAGCAAAGGGAATATCTCATGTGGGTGTAATAAAGGCATTGGAGGAGAATAATATACCGATAGATTATATAGCCGGAACATCAATGGGAGCAATAGTTGCCGCCCTTTATTCGATTGGAGTGACTCCCGATGAGATGCTTGCCCTCTTCCGCTCATCCGAGTTTAATTCATGGTTCAAAGGTGAGTTTGAAAAGGGGTATGCAACCTATATCTACAGAGGTGAACCTACGGCAGAGATGGTTGGAATATCACTTACACGAAAAAAGAAAAACAGAATAGGAATAAGGTATCCTGTCAGCCTTATCTCTCCTTTTCCAATGGATCTTGCAGTTAAACAACTTTTCTCCTCGCCTGCTGCTGCAGCCAGTTATAATTTTGACAATTTTATGATTCCGTTCAGATGTGTTGCTGCAGATATTGTAAGTAAGAAACCCCTCGTTTTAAAAGAGGGAGATTTAAGTTCGGCGATACGAGCTTCAATGACCTATCCTTTTCTTTTTAAGCCAATTACCATAGACTCAACACTACTGTTTGACGGAGGGCTTTACAATAATTTCCCTTGGGATGTGATGGTAAGGGATTTCAATCCCGATATAATAATCGGGTCCAAGTGCTCCGGAAATGCCGGAGAGCCTGATACCGAAGATATAGTCAGTCAGCTGGAGAATATGTTGAGGGTAGAGACAGACTACACGGTACCGGAAGGTAAAGGGATCCTTCTTGATATTCAACTGCCTGGTGTTTCTATTATTGATTTTAATAAAGCCGATGAGATTTGCAAAATAGGCTATTCAACTGCAGAGAGCTATATGGCAGGCATTAAAAGGATGATTAAAAGGCGGATAAATGATGAAGAAATTACTAATAAAAGGCTTGATTTCAGGAAAAAAGTCTTGCCTTTAAAGTTTGCAAATGTTAAGGTATCCGGAAACAATCTTAGTAAAAATCAAGAGGAGTTCATTATAAACACAATTAAAAATAATAGTGATGAACCTTTTAGTTTTGAGCAATTCAAAAGAGGTTTCTACAGGGTTGTGGCTACAGGGAATGTGGCCTCCATGTATCCCGACATTTGTATGAGAGAGGACTCTTTATTCAACATAAATCTAAGAGTACATAAGAGCGACCCCCTCAGGCTTTCCATAGGAGGTAATATCTCATCATCATCACTCAATCAAGGCTATCTGGGGCTCCAATACAACACCTTTTCAAAGAATCCGCTTAAAGCGACAGCCGACGCCAATATAGGGCGATTCTATTCCGGTCTTAATCTGCTGTTCCGGCAAGATATCGGCATAAAACCTCTAATCTTCTATGAAGCTCAATTCACAGCGCATATTTTTGACTATTTTACGGGCGGACAGACAACTTTTTATTCCGATCGTGTACCGGGGAACATACAAGAGAGTGAAGTTTTTGTAACTCTAAGCGCCGGAACACCTGTTAATATAGATAAGAGTATCCTTGCCAGAATAAATCTATACGCAGGATCTAATTTTTACGAATACTACCAGACAGATAATTATACCACATACGATATACCAGACCGTACGAGATTCGGATATATATCTCCTTCGTTAATCCTTGAGAGAAATACCACAAACTATAAACTTTATCCGACAGAGGGAAAACGAGAGAAGATTTCGCTGAGATTTGCCTATATCAGTGAAACATATACGCCGGGAAGCACATCCCCAACAAGGACCGAAATAAAGCGCAACAACCACACCTCTTTTTACGGCAGAGCCGGCGGGGAGTATTTTTTAGAGCTTAACAGATATTTCACCCTTGGATTACTGGTAGATTTAGCCCTGTCAAACAGGACGTATATGGGAGACCATATATCAACTCTTCTTTATCTCCCGGCATTCTTACCGAATCCCCATAGCAAAACCCTTCTGCTAAATGGTTATCGCGCACCCTCATTCTTAGGAGTCGCTGTTACACCAATCGTTAAATTTACCGATTCCTTTTCTCTACATATACAGGGAGCTTTTTTTCAGCCCAACAGGCAGTTGATTGAGAATACAGAGGGGGAAGCCAGATTTACCGATCTTTTTCCAAAAGGATCATTTCTTGGAAATATTGCGGTAGTATGGCAATCGCCGGTAGGGCCTATTTCGCTTTCGGCAAGTTATTATCAGAGGTCGCCGGTAAAATGGTTTCCGCAACTAAACATAGGATTCCTTATTTTTAAAAGTAAGGCTTTGGTATATTGACAATCTGTAAAAAAAGAGAATGAGTAAAAGTCCATTAAAAAAACTGGCAGGAGAGACAGTCATATACGGTTTTAGCACAATTTTAGCCCGGGTTGTAAACTTTGTTTTTGTCCCGATATATACCTATAATCTTACCAAGGTTAACTATGGTATTGCTACAGAGTTTCTTGCCTATATTGCTATTTTACAGGTCATTCTTACATTGGGATTGGAGACAGGATGCTTTAGGTATGCCAATAAAACCAAGGATTCCGATAAAGTTTTTTCAAATGCGCTTCTTACAACAGGCGGCCTTTCTCTTGTTGTATTTCTTCTTTTTACAATATGGTCGGGAAGCATTGCCGGATGGCTGGGTTACGGAGAACATAAGAGGATAATTGTATATGTTGCAGGAATTCTCATGATGGATTCAGTTACTGCCATACTGTTTGCCAAATTAAGACATGAGAACAGGGCGGTTAAGTTTGCCCTATTCAAGACGATAAAGATTTTAAGCGAAACCTCCTTCAACCTGCTCCTCTTCTTTGTTGTTCCAGGCTTCATAGCCCGCAATCCCGGTTCAATCCTCAACTCTGTTATCTCCCCCACCCCCGCTTTCACCTACATACTCACTGCAATCTTTTTGAGCGGCATTGTCTCAGTTTTGATATTTATACCCGATTTGCTTAAGATAAAACTGAAATTTACTCCAAAGCTCTGGAGGGAGATGATGATTTACTCACTACCTATAATGGTAGCGGGGCTCCCGGGAATTTTAAATGACTTTATTGACAGACCCCTCTTCAGATTCTTCTCGCCCGCAGGCAATGTATGGGAGGCCGACCTTGGCGTGTTTCAGGCAGGAGTGAAAATAGCCATGCTGATGATGCTCTTTATTCAGATGTTCCGCTTTGCAGCAGAACCGTTTTTCTTTTCAAGGGAGAGGGAGAAGGACTCTAAAGAGCTTTATGCAAAGGTGATGAACCACTTTACCGCATTTGGCATGCTCATCTTTCTTGGGATAATCTTCTATCTGGATATCCTTCAATACATTATTGGCAGGGATTTTAGAGAGGGACTCTCAATTGTACCCATTATGCTCCTCTCCTATCTGATCCTGGGAATCAACTTCAATGTCTCAATGTGGTATAAACTCTCCGGAAAGACAGGATATGCAATTTTGATAACTTCAATAGGGCTCCCCGTTACGATAGCGGTAAATGTGCTCTTTATGCCCATCTACTCCTATCATGCAGCAGCCTGGGGCCATCTGTTGAGTTACCTTGTCATGTTTACGGTAAGCATATTGTTGGGTAATAGGCACTATCCCATACCTTATAACTGGAAAAGGGTCGGATTCTATGTAGCTCTGGGACTCGCTCTTTACACAGCAATCACCCTTATGCCGGAGATGGGCCTTTTTGCAAAATATCTAATAAGAACAATATTGGTAATAATATACACAATAACATATTTAAAACTGGAAAAGATATCAATATGGAAGTTAAGATTCTAAACCAATCGCAATTCCCCCTTCCCCAATATGCTACTGAACATTCAGCAGGTATGGATCTTAGGGCAAACATAGATAAGAGTATTACGATAGCACCACTTGAGAGAGCTTTAGTCCCTACCGGATTGTACATTCAGCTCTCCGAAGGCTACGAAGCACAAGTCAGGCCCCGGAGCGGTCTTGCCGCTAAGCATGGTATCGGAATAGTCAACAGCCCGGGGACAATAGATGCCGATTACAGAGGAGAGATAAAGGTAATTCTGGTCAATCTTTCCAATGAACCTTTTGTGCTTAACCCGGGGGAGAGAATCGCACAGATGGTCATTGCAAAATATGAAAAGGCTAATCTTGTAGAAGTAAATATATTAGAAGAATCAGAAAGAGGAGAGAGTGGATTTGGCTCTACCGGAAGGAGATAATCTTTTTAGACATACAAACAAATAAGCAACAAAAATGCAGATAGGAATTGAACAACTATATGAGCTCTTTTTAAAATCATCCGGAGTCTCAACAGATAGCCGTGAAATAGTTCCGGGCTCAATCTTCTTTGCCCTTAAAGGGGAGACCTTTGATGGAAATAAATTTGCCAGAGAATCACTGGAAAGAGGTGCCGCCTATGCCATAATTGATGACCCCACCCTTATAAACAATCGGCTAATCTTAGTTGAAAATGTTTTGAAGACGTTACAAGAACTGGCTGCTCATCATAGAAAAATTCTGGACATACCAATTATTTCATTAACCGGCACAAACGGTAAAACCACAACCAAAGAACTTATAACCAGCGTTTTGGCTACTAAATACAAAGTAGGTTCTACCTTTGGAAACCTTAACAATCACATTGGAGTTCCCCTTACGCTGCTTAAAATGGATAGCTCTACTGAAGTAGGTGTTGTTGAGATGGGAGCAAGCGCACCCGGAGAGATCTCATTGCTCTGCTCTATTGCCCGGCCAGACTACGGGCTCATTACAAACATCGGCAAGGCACATCTATTGGGATTCGGTTCGATTGAAGGGGTAATCAAAAGCAAAGGTGAACTCTATGATTTTCTTGAACAAAGTTCCGGAACAGCCCTGTATAACAAAGATAATCAATATCTGTGCGACATGATAGCCCAAAGGGAGTTGTTAAAAGCCATCCCCTACGGGTTGAGCGAACAATATGCAACCATACAGGAGAGCACATCGCACAACCCGTTCCTTACAATTGTACTCGGAACAGACAGGGTAATCAAGACCCATCTGATAGGGAGATACAATACTGACAATCTCCTTGCGGCTCTTGCAGTAGGTGAGTTAATGGATTGCGATTTTGAATTATCCGCCAAGGCTATTGAAGATTACAACCCTACCAACAACAGGTCTCAGCTTATTGACGGGAAACGCAACCGTCTCATTGTCGATGCCTATAATGCAAACCCTACCAGCATGAAGATTTCACTTGAAAGTTTCAAAAAGCTTGGCTGCAACAATGCAGGCCTTATATTGGGTGATATGTTGGAACTTGGAGAGGAGTCGCAAAAAGAGCACAAAGCTATTCTTGAACTTATTAAAGAGTTTGATGACCCGTTAATTTTCCTGGTTGGAGAAGAGTTTCGTAAAGCAACTGCAAACGAGGCTTACTATAAAGAGAGAGTTAAGAATATGCTTGTATTCAAAAATTCGGTTGAGTTGAAAGCATATCTGGAAAAAGAGCAGCCCCGCAATATGACCTTCCTTATTAAAGGTTCGAGAGGAATAGAGCTTGAAAAGGTGATAGAGGTGCTGTAACCCCATTAAAATTTCACTGGAGGAGCCTTTTTTTCAATAAGAAAAAAGCGAAGGAGTATGCTGCCGCGGTAGATTGAGGTTATTTTCCGGTTACAGATGGCTTCGTCCCGCTTTATCTCCTTTTTTGTTTTGCGGAAATCTTTGTGAGCTTTCACCACAGATCTGTAAAAGCCCCTTTTGCCCTGGAGTAGATATAAGAGGGCAGATGCTCCATCCATGAGCATCCTGATTGTCATAATAATAGCCAGCCTTTTGCGGGGCAGGTTCTTATAGAGCATCAAAAGGTTGTTCCGGTAGTTGAAGTAGAGTTTTCGGGGAGAATCGTTGGGAAGGGTGCCGCCGCCGACATGGTAAACCTCAGATTTTGGAAAAATCCACACCTCACTGCCATTGAGTTTTGCCCTCCAACAAAGGTCAATCTCCTCCATATGGGCAAAGAAACTATCGTCAAAACCTCCCAGCTCTCTAAAGAGCGACGCCCTTATCATAAATGCCGCACCGGAAGCCCAAAAGATCTCTATATCCGTATCGTATTGTCCCTCATCCTTTTCTAAGTGAGAAATGACTCTCCCCCGGCAAAAAGGGAATCCGAAATAATCAATAAATCCGCCGCAAGCCCCTGCATACTCAAACATCTCCCGTTCATACAGAGATTTCATCTTGGGCATGGAGATACCAACCTTTGGGTTAGAATCCATAGCGGCGACAAGAGGTTCAAGCCACCCCTCAGTAACCTCAATATCGGAGTTTAACAAAAGAAAATATTCAGCCTCTACCTGCTTTAAAGCTCTGTTATATCCACCGGTATATCCCCAATTCTCACTAAATTCAATTAATGTTATATTAGGATAATGCTCTTTCAACCACTCCTGAGAGCCATCGGTAGAAGCGTTGTCGGCGATAATAATTTGAGCTCCTTCAACTGTAGTCCTTTCAATTAACAGCCCCAGATATTTTTCCAGGTAGCGTTTACCGTTCCAGTTTAATATGACTACAGCTACCTTTATCAAAGCTTTACGATTTTAAATTGCTACCCGCAAAGGTAATCTTTTATAAAATGCCTTGCAAAAATTGCTCTTACCGTACAATTTTACCTCTGTTATAAGAGAAGTAAATACCTGCAAAACAGATAACCGAGAAGAGGGCAAATCCAAGTCTGGTCATTTTAATAAACAGGGAGTTATCTATCTGTTCAATTGTTTGTCCATCAAATAGTACTGCAAAAAGAATTGTTACGACGGTCATACTTGTAATCTGTCCCAAAACTCTCATAGTTGAAGCAGTGCCAGAAGCGAGTCCGTAATCGCTTTTCTCTACAGAGCTCATGATTGTATTCATGTTTGGTGAAGAGAAGAGGGCGAATCCGAAACCTACCCATATCAATGTAACAACAATAAACCACAACGGGGTATCGGCTTCAAGAAATGCAAAGGAGAGCAATCCGGTACTGCAAAGAGCCATTCCTGCAGATGAAAGAAAGCGGGGCTGGATTTTATCGGATAGTCTGCCGGTCAATGGAGAGAAGAGTGCCATTACAATAGGTTGTGCAATGAGTATCACTCCAGCGTTCCGGGGGGATAACGCCTGGATTTTCTGTAAATAGAGGCTCAGCAAAAAGATAATTGCATAGGTTGCAGAATAGTTAATTAGTGCCGCCAGATTTGAGTAGGCAAAGAGGCGGTTTTTAGTAAGCAGCTTTATATTTAAAATAGGAGACTCAATAGTGTGCTCGACAGTTAAGAACAGTATTAAGGCAATGACGCCAAGAATTAATGAGATCCAACCTTTTAAACTGGGAATATGCGAAGAACCGTAAACCAACAATATCAAACCGGCCATATAGAGAAATGCTCCCTTTATATCCATCTTTTTTAGAGTGATCTTTTTAAGGCTATCCTCCTCCAGATAGAGGAATGCAAAGATTGATGCTACCGCTCCAAGGAGGGTCGCAAGATAAAAGATTGATTGCCATCCGAACATTTGTGTGAGCATCCCGCCAAAGAAGGGACCGAAGGCCAGTCCCAGATAGACAC
>CAYZPF010000003.1:0-54540 GCA_964479995.1 uncultured Muribaculaceae bacterium
TTGGATAGAGCAACAGCCTTCTAAGCTGTGGGTCTTGGGTTCGAATCCCAACCGAATCACAAAGCAAAAAATGTAAGTCGCACTTTGTGCGACTTATTTTATTTACGGCATTCGTCCCCCCACTAGAGATCACCTAGCGCCAGTGAGGTAATCCCAGCGCCAAGGTCATCTAATTCAAAAGATACGCAATAATAGCGGCATCAATACTTACCCCAACCGTAGCAAAGATAGATTCAGTTGCATTTCCACTGACTGTGATTGTTATCTCTTTTGTATTAAGAAGTATAGAAGCTGCCTCATCCAGAGTAGATTGAGGAACATTGAGGGTGAAAACATTATTATCCGGTGTAATATTATTAAGCGTAACAATATGTCCAATGTCTTTAACATGAAGAGATATACTGTTGACAATCTCTCCCTCTTTAAGCCCGGTTACCGTAACTTCAATTTTTTTGAGGTTGATCTCTTTAATCTTTTTGATATAAGGTTCTATATCAAAATTCTCCTCAATCTTGATGGTCTCGGTTACATCGAAATCTACAAGATTGTTTTGAGAGGGTGAATCTCCGGATTTTACTAAGTACTCAGAGAGATTGATAGGGAACTCGGCTTCAAATTTAGTATTAATAGTGAGGGTCATAAGATCTTTAAGCTTTTCACATCCGGACAACATTAGTGCTATAGAAACTAATGTTATAATTATAAAATTTTTTCTCATAATTTTCATATACATATTAAATTCAATCTGAATATCATACACAATGCAAAGTTAGAAAATTAACATAATCATTAAGTGGAAAGTTTAATTATCTTTACGTACTTTTCTCAATATTTTAATAAATAGAATTAATGGAGGAGAAAAATGGAAATCCGGCCTTAGTAGATCTTGCCGGTTTTGGTTTAACCATACTATTGTTACAATATATATTATCATAGATAAATGCAAAAAAAAGTGATAAGAAAACCGGATTGGTTAAAAATAAAACTGGAGACATCCGAATGGTTTTCCGAAACTGGCAGAATAGTAAAGGAGTATTCTCTCAATACAATATGTCACAGTGGTAAATGTCCCAATCAAAATGAGTGCTGGAGCAGAGGCACTGCAACTTTTATGATCTTAGGAGATATTTGTACACGCTCATGCAGATTTTGTGCTACAAAGAGCGGTAGGCCGCAATTACCGGATATAAACGAACCGGACAATATTGCAAGATCTGTCTCCCTTATGGCTCTAAAACATTGTGTTATAACATCTGTCACAAGAGATGATTTGCCCGATGAGGGGGCTGCACACTGGTCAGAAGTTATTAGAAAATGTAAAGAGGTTAATCCTAACACAACTATTGAGGTTTTAATCCCTGACTTTAATCTCAAGAGTGATCATTTAGATAGGATAGTTGAATCTAAGCCCGATATAATCGCCCATAATATTGAAACGGTTGAGAGGTTGACTCCTAAGGTAAGATCAAGAGCAAAATTCGATATCTCTTTAAAGGTTTTGAATTATATATCAAAATCGGGAATTTTGACCAAAAGCGGATTTATGGTAGGGCTGGGAGAAACAGATGATGAGGTTGAGATTACTTTGGTAAAACTCTTCGAAACAGGATGCAGGTTAGTAACAATAGGACAATATCTAAGACCCTCCATGGATCATCTTGAAGTGTGTGAATATATCACACCAGCACAGTTTGATCTCTACAAAAAGAGAGCATATGAAATAGGCTTTAAACATGTGGAAAGCGGCCCTCTTGTAAGGTCTTCCTATATGGCAGACAAAGCATTAAGAGGCCCTAATCCGATTAATTGAGAAATGGATATGAACTTTGTTGAAATCCTGACTCCAGGAATTGTTGACTATCAAAAAGGATGGGATCTGCAAAGAGAACTTTTTAATAATCTGCTTCATTCAGAAAAGAGTGAGCGGGCTAAGATTATGAAGTTAATCTTGCTGGAGCATCCGCATGTGTTCACCATGGGGGTTAATGGAGATAACTCCAATATACTTTTTACGGATGAGCTCTTAAAAAGGATCGACGCCTCGTTTTATAAGATTGAAAGGGGAGGAGATGTCACTTATCACGGATTTGGGCAGCTTGTAGGCTATCCGATTATTGACCTTGACTATTTTCGCATTGGAATAAAAGATTATATCTATCGTCTTGAGGAGAGTGTGATTCGAACAATTGCTGAATACGGCATTGCAGGAGAGAGAGATAATTCTGCAATTGGTGTTTGGATAGGTGCTAACACTTCAAATGCAAGAAAGATATGTGCCATAGGAGTTAAGATCTCAAGGTTTATTACTATGCATGGTTTTGCATTAAATGTAACAACCGATCTCAACTACTACAGATATATTAACCCTTGCGGATTCATTGACAAAGGAGTCACCTCTATAGAAAAAGAGACAGGCCTTAAACCTACCTTGGATGAGGTTATTCAAAAATATTCTTACCACTTTAATGAGTTGTTCCGTTAATCTGTTTGATTAGCACATCAATTCCAATAATAGGCGGTTAATTTTTTTACAACGGGAAAATATCTTATATTTATAGGATATTTTTTATTTAGTGATATAATACTTAATTAATTATTATGAACTTTAACCATTTGATACTGACTATTGAAAGTGGTATTTGTACAGTTACAATCAACAATCCCGAATCATTAAATGCTCTAAATTCTGAGATGTTAAATGAGTTGGGATTGGCCTTTGATTATATCTTATCTCTTGATAATACGAGAGTTGTGGTGATAACCGGAGCAGGCAGATCATTTGTTGCAGGAGCGGATATCTCTGAGATGAGCGGCATGAATGAAGCAGAAGGCGTTGAGTTTGGTAAGAGAGGAACTTCAATTTTCAGAAAGATAGAGACTTTCCCTAAACCTGTCATAGCGGCAGTAAACGGCTTTGCTTTGGGGGGAGGGTGTGAACTTGCAATGTCATGTGATTTTAGGATAGCATCCGAAAAGGCAAAATTCGGGCAGCCCGAAGTTACTTTAGGCATAACACCCGGTTTCTCCGGCACTGTAAGATTAACGAAAATTGTTGGATCAGGCGTAGCCAAAGAGATGATCTATACCGGTAAAATTATTGATGCAGCCGAGGCGTTAAGGATAGGGTTGGTGAATGAGGTAACTCCGGTAGAAGAGCTTATGAACAGAGTTAATGAAATAGCTGCAAAAATTGCTTTAAACGCTCCTTTGGCAGTTCGATACTCGAAAGAGGCTGTCAATAAAGCAATTGATTCAGATATTGATACTGCATCTGGGTATGAGAACCGCCTGTTCGGACGCTGCTTTACTACAGAAGACCAAAAAGAGGGGATGCAGGCTTTCCTCGAAAAAAGAAAACCAATTTTTAAAAACAAATAGTACAAAAAATCATAAAAAGAGAATTATGAAAATCTGCGTAATAGGTACAGGGACAATGGGTAGCGGTATAGTACAGGCTTTTGCACAGGCCGGATCAGAGGTTATCATGAAGGGAATCTCCCAAAAAGAGCTGGATTGGGGGCGAAATAATATTTTAAAGAATCTTAAAAGGCTTGAAGAGAAAGGCAAAATAGAGGAGGGAGCAAAAGAGGAGATAATGTCAAAAATTACTGAGACCATCATTTATGAAGATTGCGCCGGTGCCGATATAGTTATTGAGGCTGTTTTGGAAGAGATGCCCCTTAAGAAAGAGATTTTTTCACAGTTGAATAAGATTTGCAAGCCGGAGACAATCTTTGCCACTAATACATCTTCTCTTTCAATAACAGAGATTTCGGCAGCATCGGGCAGGCCAGATAAATTTATTGGGATGCACTTCTTTAATCCTGCTCCTGTGATGAAACTTGTGGAGGTGATCAAAGGCCAGTTAACTGCAGAAGAGGTTGTTGAGAAAGTCTTTGATTTAGCAGTTAAAATTGGAAAAACTCCTGTGAAAGTAAATGAGGCGCCGGGTTTTGTAGTAAACAGAATCCTTATCCCTCTTGTTAACGAGGCGGTTGGTATTTTAGCAGAGGGAGTTGCTTCAAAAGAGGCAATTGATGAAGCCATGAAGCTTGGAGCTAATCATCCTATGGGGCCACTTGCTTTGGGAGATTTGATAGGGCTGGATGTTTGTCTTGCAATTATGGAGGTTTTGCACAGTGAGTTTGGTGAGGATAAATACCGCCCTCATCCCTTATTGAGGAAGATGGTGAGATCTGGCCAACTTGGTAGAAAAACCGGCGTAGGCTTCTATGATTACAGATAAAGTTTAATAATTGTCTTAACATGACAAATATTAATTATGAAAGCCTCATGCAGAGGCGAATCAGGAAGATTCTTATGATCTGCAGCAGTTATGATGCTTATACTCTGGAAGAGGATGGCAGAATTGAGGTGCAAATCAACAAAGAGTATATTGATTTAAACCTAAGCAATCCCCCGACTTTCACATGGGTTACATCTTCATCGGAGGCGTCAGCTCTCTTAAATAGCACAGGAGGCAGTGATTTTGACATCATTATCAGTATGTTCAATATTGGTGATACAGATGTCTTCAATTTCTCTAAAAAGATTAAGAATGAGGGACGGGAAATCCCATTCGTACTACTTACACAATTTTCTAAAGAGTTAAACAGGAGAATAAAAGAGGCAGATACTTCGGGTATTGATTATATATTCAGCTGGCATGGCAATGCCGATCTTATTCTGGCCATTATTAAGCTGATTGAGGATAGTATGAATGCAGATGATGATATTCTTAAATGTGGTGTTCAGTCTATATTGCTGGTCGAAGATTCTGTAAGGTACTACTCTACCTATCTGCCTGCTATCTATAAACTCGTTCTGCAGCAGAGCAGTGAATTTTTGAAAGAGGCCCTTAATGAACAACAGCAACAGTTGAGAAAGAGAGCCAGACCAAAGATTCTGCTTGCAACCGATTATAACGAAGCTGTAGGATTATACCTGAAGTATAAAGAGAATCTCTTAGGTGTAATCTCTGATGTTGCATTTATGATAGATAAAAATGACCCATATGAGTTTGAAAAAAGTGATGCAGGCATTGATCTCTGTAAATTAATAAAGGGAGATGATCCTCATATGCCATTCTTGCTTCAATCTTCGCAGGAGGAGATGAGAGAGAGGGCAGAAGAATTGGGTGTGGGATTTCTGGAAAAGTATTCAAAAACGTTGTTAATAAGGCTGAGTGAATATATAAGTGAAGAGTTTGCTTTTGGAGATTTTGTCTTTAAGGACATATTAACAGGAGAGATTATTGGGAGGGCTAAAGATTTAAAAGACCTTCAGTCACTGGTTATGGAGATACCCGAAGATGTTTTGATGTATCATGTATCGAGAAACAGACTCTCAAAATGGATGTACTCAAGAGGCCTTTTCACTTTAGCCTCTAAGATTAAGACTGCTCATAGGGATCAATTTGATTCTGTTGATAAGTTTCGTGAACATATAGAACAGCAAATCAAAGAGTACAGAATGATATTGGGGCATGGCGTAGTGGCTGGATTCGACAGAGGTACATACAATAACTATATATGGTTCTCTCGCTTAGGTGAAGGTTCACTGGGAGGAAAAGCCAGGGGGATAGCGTTTATAAATAATACTCTTCAAAAGTACAATCTTCTGGATAAGTTTAAAGGTGTTAAAATTATAATTCCGAGGACTGTAGCTATAGCTACAGACTATTTTGACGAATTTATCCGAATAAACGGACTGCAATATGTAATTAATTCCGACATATCAGATGAGGAGATTTTAGCTGAATTTGTAAGCTCCAGATTGCCGGAGGCGTTGATCACAGATCTGGAAACTTATATCTCATACACAACCAGTCCGATTGCAGTAAGATCTAGTTCAAAACTTGAAGATTCTTATTATCAACCTTTTGCTGGAGTATACTCTACCTACATGGTTCCTTATTCATCAAATAATGACCAGATGTTGAGATTGTTAGGGAAAGCTATAAAAAGTGTATATGCTTCAATCTACTTCTCCTCAAGCAGAGCTTATATCATGGCTACTTCAAATCTCTTGAGCGAAGAGAAGATGGCTGTAGTACTCCAGGACATTGTTGGTACAGAAGAGAGCGGATTCTTTTTTCCAACTATTTCTGGTGTAGCCCGGTCGGTTAATTATTACCCAATTGGGAATGAGAGCCCGGAAGAGGGAATAGTAAATATGGCATTAGGCTTGGGAAAGCTGGTAGTAGAGGGAGGTAAAACCTTGAGATTTTCACCGAAACATCCAAAACATGCATTACAACTTTCTACTTTAAACCTAGCGCTTAGAGAGACTCAAAATGTAATGTATGCTCTGGATTTGAAGCCTGAGGAGTTTAAAACTTCGTTGGATGACTCTATAAATCTTAAGAGGCTTGAGATAAATCAGGTAAAGCATTTTCGGAATATGAATTATGTTGCTTCTACATGGGATAATGAGAGCCAGCGTATTGTAGATAGTAATCTTGAGGAGGGCAGAAAAATCATCACCTTTGCCCATATTTTGAAATTCGATACAATTCCTCTTGCTCCAATATTAAGTGAACTGCTTGACATTTGTAAAAAAGAGATGCATTCCGATATTGAAATAGAGTTTGCAGTAAATATGGATGTGCCTAGGGGAGAGGACGCTCTTTTCACTCTTTTGCAAATAAGACCTATTATTAACACTCATAATAATGAAACATTCGATTGGACACAACTGCCTGTTGACGATTCGATAATTTATGCAGAAAAAGCTCTTGGATTCGGTACCACCGAAGGGGTCTCCGATATTATTTATGTTAAGGGAGAGAGTTTTGATAACTCATATACTGTCGAAATAGCCAACGAGTTAAATGAACTGAATGAAAGAATGAGAAGTGAGGATAGAGGCTACATTTTGGTAGGGCCAGGCAGATGGGGATCCAGTGATCCCTGGTTGGGGATACCAACTAAGTGGCACGATATCTCGGAGGCAAAGGTAATTGTAGAGTGTGGTCTTAAGGAGTTTAGAATAGATCCCAGTCAAGGAACGCATTTCTTCCAGAACATTACCTCAATTGGGGTAGGGTATCTTACCATAAATCCATTTATGGGAGACGGAGTATTCAATTCCGGTTTACTTGATTCCATCTCTGCTGAATATGAGAGTAAATTTATCAGGCATGTCAGATTTAATAAACCGCTCTATATCTATATTGATGGTAGGAAGAACAGAGGTATTGTTAAGATGTAGCAGTTTGTAGGATTATAATGAAAAAAGCAATTATTGTTGGAGCCTCTTCCGGAATTGGAAGAGGTGTCGCCCGGCTTCTTGCAGAGGAGGGATATAGCGTTGGCATAACAGGGAGACGGCTGGAGTTGTTAAATGAACTTAAGGCTTCAAAGCCTGGCTCATTCATTGTTAAAAGTTTTGATATTAACAACTATGATACAGTTCTTAGGAATCTTGATGAGTTGGCTCAGGAGTTAGGTGATGTTGATCTGTTCCTTCTCTGCTCCGGTATTGGTAAAAGAAACCGAGATTTAATATTGGAGTGTGAAATAAATACACTAAATACAAACGTTATTGGATTTACCTATGTAATACACTGGGCATTCAAATATTTTGAAAGAAAAGGAAGAGGGAATCTGGCAGCTATCACTTCAATAACCGGCGTAAGGGGCTTTGCCCTTTCTCCCTCTTATTCTTCTTCCAAAGCATTTCAAATAAGATACTTAGAGGCTCTGAGACAGAAATCTCAAAGCGAGAAAATGAATATTAAGATTACTGAGATTAGAGCAGGGTTTGTTGATACTGATATGGGGAATGGAGATGGCGCGTTTTGGATTGCTTCGGTAGAAAAAGCGGCTAAACAGATATATAGTGCATTAAAGAAGGACGGAGGTATTTTTTATGTCTCTCGCATATGGAGGCTCGTTTCGTTTTTTTTAAAGATTGTTCCGGGAGCTCTTTATGAAAGAGTCAAATTATAGTACTACTTTAAATTAAAAAGAGGGCGGCTTTTACTTTTTAGTCACCCTCTTTTACTGTTTCAATGATAACTTTTACTTAATAAGTGAGAAGCTTCTTTTGATAAACTTGTTGAGTTCTTCACCTTTAAGCATCCCGTTTGAGAGAAGAGCCAGATCGCAAACCTGTTTAATGAGGTCGTTCTCCTTACCGTATGAAGCCATGAGGCTTTTCCTCTCTTCACGAATCTTGTTAAGCTCTTCTTTAAGACTCTCCTTTAGCTCCTTATCGGTTGTTGAAATCTCTTCGCTCTTCATCCCTTTAGTCCTTTCGTCAATCTCTGCTATCTGGCTGTTGGGAAGAGCCATTTTAGCATTCAACTCCTCAATTTTTGGACTGATATTCTCTTTCTTGTCTGATAGAATCCTTGAAATTAGAGGATGATTATAATTCACCATGATGTTATATGATTCCGGAAGGGAGCCATAAAAGTTCATCCCTCCTCCCAGAGCAGACATATCTCTGTACCTTCTCATAAACTCTGACTGAGTTATAAGGACAGCGCTTTCATTTTCTCCCAAATTCTCAACCGATAGGTGATAATTGGCCCCTTCGGGCATAACAGCTTCAAAAGCGGCGCTTATATCGGAGAGCTCTTCCGGAGAGATTTCCGGCTTGGATATATCCTCTTTTAGAATTAATTTATCAATATGGTCTGAATCAACTCGGGCAAATGAGGTATCTTTTAGCTTGCTCTCTAAGTGATTTACAAAGTGCGCCTCAAGCTGGTTGTCGAAAACCAATACATCATACCCCCTGTTTTTAGCACTCTCAATGTAAGAGTACTGTTCTACAGTGTCTGTGGAGTACAGATATACAACCTTTTTATTCTTATCAATCTGCGAAGGTTCAATCAATTTCCGATACTCGTCATAACTATAGTATCTGTTATCGGTATTCTTTAAAAGGGCAAATTTTTCGGCTCTTTCAGCAAATTTTTCCTCCGAAAGCATACCATACTCAATGAATAGTTTTAAATTATCCCATTTCTCCTCCAGTTTTTCACGCTCATTTTTAAAGAGATCTTCTAGCCTGTCAGCCACTTTCTTAGTTATATGACTAGATATCTTTTTAACATTTGCATCCGATTGCAGATAGCTTCTTGAAACATTCAATGGAATATCGGGTGAGTCAATGACTCCATGTAACAGGGTGAGGAAATCGGGTACTATATTTTCTACAGAATCTGTTACAAAAACCTGATTGCAATAGAGTTGAATTTTATTACGCGACAGCTCAATTTTATCTTTGATTTTTGGAAAATACAATACTCCGGTAAGAGTAAACGGATAATCTACATTAAGGTGAATGTAAAAAAGAGGATCTTCTTGCGCAGGATAGAGTTTGCGGTAAAATTCCATATAATCCTCTTCCTTCAGATCGGATGGTTTTCTGGTCCAAAGAGGGTTTTTATCATTGATAATATTGTCCTTATCTGTCTCTTGCTCTTTACCATCTTTCCACTCCTTTACTTTACCAAAGAGTATATCTACAGGTAAAAAACGGCAATATTTATTTAGTAAATAGCCTATTTTATGCTCTTCTGCATACTCCTTCGATTCATCATCAAGATGTAGTATAATATCTGTTCCTCTCTCTTTCCTTTTACCTTTAGTTAATTGATACTCTGGTGTACCCTCACAGCTCCACTTAACCGGAAGAGCATCTTCTTTCCAGGAGAGGGTTTGGATCTCAACTTTTTTAGCAACCATAAATGAAGAGTAAAACCCAAGGCCAAAGTGTCCGATTATATTATTGAGTTGATCTTTGTATTTATCTAAAAATTCTCCGGCACTTGAAAAGGCAATTTGATTAATGTATTTTTCGACCTCCTCCTCTGTCATACCTATACCGTTATCACTAATTGTGATTATTCCTTTTTGAGGATCGGCAGTAACACTAACTTTAAGATCGCCCAGTTCTCCTTTAAATTCACCGGAGCCTGACAATGCTTTTAGCTTTTGAATAGCATCTACACCATTAGAAACCAGCTCTCTTAAAAAGATTTCATGATCTGAATAGAGAAACTTTTTAATTATCGGAAAGATATTCTCTGTTGTAACTCCAATTTTACCTTTATGCATAGCTTATCTTTTTAAATTATTACTCAATGGAAATCAAATTACATACCATTTAAAATATGTCTTGATTTATATGACAAAACGACAGGACTATAATAAATAAAAAAGACCTGCACCGGATGATAATACCAAAAATGCAGGTCTTAATATTATAATTGCTACTTGTGTTTATTTGTCCAGCATCTCCTTCATGTAGGGGTAATAAATTTCTGTAGGAGAGATAAAGGTCTCTTTAACTGTTCTTGGACTTACCCATCTTATGAGGTTAAAGCTGCCTCCGGCCTTATCATTTGTTCCGGATGCCCTGGCTCCTCCAAATGGCTGCTTCCCAACAACAGCTCCTGTTGGTTTATCGTTTATGTAGAAGTTTCCGGCTGCATATCTTAATCTATGGCAAATTTTTGACACGGCAACCCTGTCCCTGCCAAATACTGCTCCGGTTAAACCGTAAGGGGATGTTGTATCGCAAAGCTCCAGAGCTTTATCCTCTTCGGAATCTTCATATATATAAGCTGTGAGTACAGGGCCAAAAATCTCCTCTTCCATGCTCTTAAAATGAGGATTTGTAGTGAGAATAAGTGTTGGAGCTACAAAATATCCGACAGACTTATCATAGGTTCCTCCGAATACTATCTCTGCATCTTTAGAGCTCTTTGCGTATTCTATGTATGAGACAATATTATCGAATGATGCTTCATCAATAACGGCGTTTACAAAATTTGAAGGATCGGTAACATCTCCCATTCTTGCCTCTTTCGACAGTTTAACAATTTCTTCTTTAAAATCGTTCCATATTGATGAAGGAAGATATATTCTTGATGCTGCAGAACATTTTTGTCCCTGATATTCGAATGCTCCGCTAAACGCTGCAGTAGCGACCTCCTTTGCCGGAGCCGATTTGTGTACAAATATGAAATCCTTTCCTCCGGTTTCACCAACTAATCTTGGGTAGGATTTATAGCTGCTAAGCTTGCTTCCGACAGTTGTCCACAATGTGTTGAATGTAGCATTTGAACCGGTAAAGTGTATTCCGGCTAAATCTTTTGATTCCATTAAGACCTTTCCGATGAGTGCTCCGCTACCCGGTAAAAAGTTAATAACACCATCGGGAACACCGGCTTCCATAAAGACCTTCATTAAGTAGTAGTTTGAAAGTATAGCAGTTGTAGCCGGTTTCCACACTGTAGTGTTTCCCATCATTACAGGAGAGAGATTCAGATTAGAAGCTATTGATGTAAAGTTAAACGGACTTAGTGAGAAGACAAATCCTTCAAGAGCCCTATACTCCATTCTGTTTAGTTGGTTGAAAGAGGAAACAGGTTGATTTTGATAAATATCACTGGCAAAAGCTACGTTAAATCTTAAAAAGTCGGCAGCTTCACAAACGGCATCAATCTCTGATTGGTAAATATTTTTACTTTGGCCAAGCATAGTGGCTGCATTTATAAGCGCCCTGTATTTAACAGTTATGAGGTCTGCTATTTTTAGCATAATTGTAGCTCTGATTATCCAGTTAAGATCTGACCATATTTTATGGGCATTTAATGCAGCATCAATAGCCATTTTAACCTCTTTCTCTGTTGCCTTGTGATATGTTGCCAGTGTATGTTTATGATTATGCGGCATAACGACTTTACCGGTATTGCCGGTGAATACCTCTTTACCTCCAATAATCAGTGGTATTTCAATTTGAGTATTTGATTGTCTTTTAAGTTCTTTTTCTAATGCTACCCTTTCCGGACTTCCTATTAGATACTCTTTGATGGGTTCATTTGCAGGGATTGGAAAATTGTAAATTGAATTATTCATACTTAAATTCTTATTTTTAGTTTGATTTTATATATCACAAAATTAACTAAACTTTAGAATAAAACTTAATAATTGATATCTTTACACTCGAAAAACAGCAAATATAATAGTATAAATATTGGATTATGAGTTATAAAAAATTGCATTACAGCTCATTAGTACTCGATTCTCATTGTGACACCCCCTCTCTCTTAACTAAAGGTTATGATTTGTCCAAAAGGTTAAGAAGAGGTCATTTTGATTTCTACAGGATGAGAGAAGGTGGGGTAGATGCTGTTTTTTTTGCAATTTACACCTCAGGAAACCTTGAACCCGATGCATCAACCACTAAAGCCTTACAGTTGATATCTGCAATATATGATACTTTAGAGGATAATTCTGATATAGCCTCTTTAACGTTAGACAGAGAAGAAGCACTACTCAATAAAGAGAAGGGAATTGCATCTGTCTTTCTGGGTATGGAGAATGGAGCCCCAATTCAAAAAGATCTCAGCTTACTTAGGCTCTTCTACGATATGGGTGTGAGATATATGACGCTGACTCACTCTGCCGATAACGAGATTTGTGATTCTTCTTCATCTGTAAATAAAAGATGGGGAGGGCTAAGCTCTTTTGGCAAAGAGGTGGTAAAAGAGATGAATAGAATCGGGATGTTGATAGATGTGTCACACATATCTGATGATTCATTTTTTGATGTAATCAAATACTCTTCAAAACCGGTTGTAGCCTCTCACTCTTGCTGTAGAGCATTGGCAGATCATCCAAGAAATTTATCGGATGAGATGATACAGGCTGTAGCTTCAAACGGGGGTGTTATTCAGATAAATTTTTATCCTCCTTTTTTGGACAGCGATTATGCAAAGGTGCATCAACCACTACTGGATACTTATGAGGAGTTGAAAAAGAAGATGGAGAATAATCCAAAAGAATATACCGGGAGCTTTAAATCTGTAGAAAAAAAGCTTTTAGAATTAGAAAGACCATCTTATACCAGAGTGGTTGATCATATTGACCATGTTGTTAAAATTGCCGGCGTGGATTACGTTGGTTTAGGATCGGATTTTGACGGAATTGAAGTAACTCCGGCAGGCCTTGAAGGGATAAACAAAATGCCGGTAATCACAATGGAGTTACTGAGAAGGGGATATAAGGAAGAGAGTATAAGAAAGATATTAGGATTGAATTTTTTAAGATTATTAAAATAGGAGATAATGTCAAAAATTGCATTGATAACCGGTGCTACTTCCGGAATTGGAAGGTCCACTTCATTTACCCTTGCCCGCGAGGGATATAATTTAATCCTAACGGGGAGAAGGCTTACTCTTTTAAATGACCTCTCTCAGGAATTGGGAAATAAGTATAAAATTGAGGTTTTTCCTTTGAATTTTGACGTCCGTGATAGAATGCAAACTGAAAATTCTCTGAATAATCTTCCTGTTAACTGGCAGGATATTGACCTGTTAATTAACAACGCCGGATTGGCTGTGGGATTGGATCCTTTGAATATGGGTGATACGGATGATTGGGAAAGGATGGTTGATACAAACATAAAGGGACTTCTATTTGTCTCAAGAATTGTATCTGATTACATGATAAAAAGAGGAGGAGGGCACATTATAAATATTGGTTCAATTGCCGGAAAAAGTGTCTATCCAAACGGCAACGTTTATTGCGCAACAAAACATGCTGTAGACGCTTTGTCAAAAGCTATGATGATGGATTTATACACTCATAAAATAAGAGTATCCCAAATATCTCCCGGAGCTGTTGAAACTGAATTTTCACAAGTAAGATTCAAAGGTGATTTAGAAAGGGCTGCAAATGTATATAAGGGTTTCACCCCGTTATGTGCCGATGATATTGCAGAGATAATCCGATATGTAGCATTGTCTCCTGCCCATGTTAACATCTGCGATATTGTTGTAATGCCCTCAGCACAAGCTTCTGCCACTATGATAAATAAAAATTTATAGATAATAATTATTATATATATAACTCTGTGAATCAAAGGTTCTACTATAGGTAATTTCTATAAAGCCAAAAAAATAACTCTTATGTTACATTGAGTAACTAATATGTTATATGACCTGAAAATAAATGGATTGTATTACCTTATATTTAATCTAAGAAAATTTAATGCTTCGGATGAAAACCGTATGATATTCCTCTCTCTGTCTCCGGTGAATAAAGCGCGTTTAGTAATTGTAAAATCGGGAGTTGAAACTGCTATCCACACTGTGCCAACAGGTTTTTGATCAGTACCTCCGGTTGGACCTGCAATACCCGTTACCGAGAGTCCGTAGTGGGTATCAAGCCTTTTTCTAATTCCTGTAGCCATTGCTGCTGCACACTCTTTGCTAACCGCTCCGAATGTTGATATAATATCAGGATTAATTTTAAGCAATTCAATTTTTGCTTCATTTGAGTATACAACAGCACCACCGGTAAAGATATCAGAAGAGTGGGGTATAGAGGTTATTAGGGATGATATTCTGCCTCCGGTACAAGATTCTGCAATAGACAGGGTCTTTTTTAATTCTCTAAGCTTTTCAGAAACAATGCTTTGAAGTGTATCTTCATCTTCACCGTAGATTAATTCGCCAAGAATTGATTTCAGTTCATACACACACTGTTCAATGGCCTTTAGATTTGATTCTGCTTCTCCTCCATATTTTGAAAGTCTTAATTTGATTCCTGTTGAAGGATTTGGAAGATAGGCCAATTTAATTCCATTTGGAATTTTATTTTCCCATTCGTCCAGCTTATCAGAAAGTGCCGATTCAGCTATGCCATATGTTGCCAGAGTTTTATGTGTAATCTTCTCCTCCGGAGTGAACTCCTTAGTAATATAATTACATACTTCACCAATGAGTGATTTCATTTCATATGGTACTCCGGGCAGGGAGAAGAGCAGAGATCTCTCTGGGGTACTTTTTTTAAAAAAGAGTCCGGGAGCAGTGCCATTAAAGTTATTGATAACGATACAGTTGTCCGGTACTAAAGCTTGATCTTTATTGATTTGTGATATAGGAATTCCTCTACGATTACACATTTCTGAGATATAATCAAGTTGTATCTGATCATAATGGAAACCGTTTGATTGGTAAAAACTACTTAAAGCATTTTTTGTAATATCATCTTTAGTTGGACCCAAACCTCCCGTTATAATTATAACCTGATAATTATTTGTTATAGAGCTCAAAGTAGATAGAATTTCGTTGTAATCATCTCCGATGCTGATTATTTTTGAAACTCTTACTCCAATTTGATTGAGGAATGATGATATAAATGCAGAATTTGTATCTATTATTTGTCCTATAAGGATTTCATCTCCTATTGTGCAAATACACGCATCTATCATATCAGCTGTTTTTTGAAAGATATTTCAATATCTTTTTTACAAAACCGGGACCATTATAGATAAAGCCGGTATATATCTGTACCAAAGAGGCTCCTGCATCCAGTAGTTGCTTTGCATTCTCCGGTTTCATTATGCCGCCTACGGCTATAATAGGTAGTTGTCCATCCGTTTTTTTGTTAATATGTTTAACAAATTCCAAGCACCTTTCAAAAATAGGGGCTCCGCTCAATCCTCCGCTCCCTATCTCTTCAATTTTTTCGGGTGAAGCGCTTAAATTCTCTCTTCTTGTTGTTGTATTAGTAGCAACAATCCCATCCATTCCAGAAATTAGGATAAGGTCTATAATCTCATCCAGATGCTCATAGCTTAAATCGGGCGAAACCTTTAGTAATATTGGCCTGTACTCGTCAAAATATCTTCTCAGTGTGGTTAATCTATCAATTATTTGTGATAAAGAGGTGATATTTTGCAGATTGGTAACTCCTTCAACATTAGGACATGAGACATTTACCACAAAATAGTCCACAAAATCATAAAGATGTGCAAAGGTATTCTCGTAATCTCTTGGTGCTTGTTCTTCTGTAGAATGGGTGCTTTTAATAATATTTGCACCAATTATGACCTTAGATTTTTTTGATTTGAGCTTAGAAACTGCATATTTAACCCCTCTGTTGTTAATACCCATCCGGTTGATTAATGCCCTATCCTCAACCAGGCGAAAGCTTCTGGGTTTAGGATTCCCTTTTTGTTCGAACGGAGTTAAAGAGCCTATTTCAACGAAACCAAATCCAAAATTTGAAAGCTGGTTATAGATTTCGCCATTTTTATCTAAACCTGCTGCTAAACCGACGGGATTTGGGAACTTGATCCCCATTATCTCTTTTTCAAGTTTAGGCGTTTTATGAAAGTAAAGCAGCCTTAAAAAAGCGGACATTAATGGAATATAAGAGGTAAATTTTAGAAGTCCTACAGTAAGATTATGAGCAGTCTCAGGTGGAAATAAAAATAATAAAGGTCTGATAATTTTGTACATTAAATCTTATATTTAAGGCAAAGGTAATAATAATGGAATTAAATAGTCTCACCTGGTAAAAATTCATTGAATGTATTGTCGGAGTATATCATTATTATTCTCTTCAGAATCTTTTTTTTGTTTGCGATAGTACTATCAGACTCATTTATCGCAATCTCATGCCGTTGTGAATGTTGTTTCACAGGTATATCTTCTTCTATACCAGCATTTATAGCAACTCTTGCATCGTTTTTCAAATCTTGAGTTTGAAAAAGGGTAGAGGGTTGATTTTTTAATTTTGTATCCAGATTCTCTTTATAAAGTTCTCCTTTGCCGGTAATTAACCATTCTGCATTTAAATGTGGAAACTTTGTAAGCAGTTTTTGGATTAAGTCGAAACCAGGTTTATTCCGGCCGGATAAAATATGTGAGAGCCCAGACCTTTGTACTCCCAATATATCTGCCAATTTAGCAGGAGAGAGTTGCTCGTGATCTAAAAAAAGCTGTAAACGATCTTTCATATTTGTAAACTTAAGATAATACAAATGTAACTATTATTATGTTTACATATGTAAATAAATCGCAGATTACAGATGTATCAAATATTTATGCAAACAGAGACTATTATTATACAATTATCTGTAAAACAGATAGAAATTTCAATATTTTTAATATATAAAGTTATAGTAAAAGTAAATATATCTAATGGATTGGTTATCTGCAATAAATGCTTTGCAATAAGGTCTTTTCTGACATAATTTCGCTCTTATGGCTTTTTTAGACTCTGTTTATATAAATTAATACTATAAATAAAAGTTATAAATTACTGGGTTTAAGAAGTTTAATATTACATAAATATTATAAAGACACTTGTTTACATCCGTAAAAAAGAAAGAATAAAGATAATAAATAACTGATTATAATTAGTTACAAATGTAACATAATTCTTACTAAAGTTGAGTTTACAAATGTGAATTTATGTTTTTTTTATTTTTTGATATTTATGTAGTTTTGCATAAATATTCTAAATAGTGAAGCCTGATATAAAAATTGAACAATACACATATTCTCTACCAGAAGAGAAGATTGCCAAATACCCTTTGCCGGACAGAGATGCCTCTAAGATTTTAATATTTGAGAACAATTTGATATCTGAGGCCAAATTTTTAATTCTCCCGCAGTTATTAGCAAGCGATTCATTGATTGTTTTTAATAATACTAAAGTAGTACCTGCCCGTCTTTTATTTAGAAAACCAACGGGAGCAACTATTGAAATCTTTTGCCTTGAACCCTATAAACCTGCAGATTATATAAGCTCATTTTCTTCGATCGGCGAATGTTACTGGACAGCCGTTGTAGGAAACGCAAAACGATGGCGCTCCGGAACTCTCTATTTTGGCTTTGATGGTGATGAATCTTTAATTAAGCTTAATCTTAGGGCTACTTTAGAGAGAAAATTGGATAGTAGTTTTTTAATTAAATTTCAGTGGGATGAAGAGGTTACTTTTTCTGAAGTACTCGAGATATGCGGTAAAGTTCCCATTCCGCCCTATTTACAAAGAGAGACACAAGATATTGATAAAGAGAGATATCAAACACTATATGCTAAAGAGAGAGGATCGGTTGCAGCTCCAACAGCAGGATTGCACTTCACAGAAAAAGTAATTAATGGAATAAGGATGCGAGGAGTTGAAATTTCAGAGATTTCTCTTCATATTGGAGCAGGAACATTTGTGCCTGTCAAATCAGAGGCGATCATTGATCATAAAATGCATTCGGAAGCCTTCTCAGTATCTCTGGATTTTATCAAAAAAATATTAAATAAATATCTGGATAAAAAATCAATAGTGGCTGTGGGTACAACTTCGGCCAGATGTATTGAATCATTATATTATCTGGGAGTACAATGTATTGAAGATGGAGAGCCTAAATCGGTTTCTCAGTGGGAACCCTATTTGCTTAAAAGTGAGGTCTCAGTAATTCAGACCCTTGAGGCTTTAATTAAGTGGATGGTTGACAATGGCCAAAACTCTTTGAATAGGAAAACCGAGATAATCATAGTGCCAGGATATGGCTTTAAATTGGTTAATACCTTGATTACCAATTTTCATCAACCACAAAGCACCCTTTTATTATTGATTGCAGCATTTATTGGCCAATCTTGGAGAGAGGTGTACAACTATGCTTTACAGAATAATTTCCGGTTTTTAAGTTACGGCGACAGTTCTATACTATTCAGATAGTTGATCGTAATCTATTTTTATATATTTAAGAATTTTTTGTGCCCAGCTTGAAAGCATCGGGCCGGAGTTGAGAAGATTGGGCGCTATGTTAAAAATTTGTTGCCTCACAATGTCCAAATACTTATGATTATAAGATAGATCAAAGAGAGAGATGAGATTACCGGCCATAATTGAATTGGCAGATGGTTTTACTACATCAATGTTTGATTCTCTTTTAAATGGTACAGTATCAGATATTACATCTCTTTCCGATTTACTGAACATTCCATTCTCGGATTTGTAAAATTTTTCGATTACAATATCAGTATATCTTTTTGCCACGTGTAAAAACTCTTTATTTCCTCTTTTTTTATATAATTCAAGAGAAGCTTCAATCAAGTAGGCATAATCAGAGAGGTATCCAAAGAGGTAGCTATCTGAACAGCATGTGTATCGGTATAGCCTGCCATTAGATTTATCAATATTCTTATAAACAATATATTCAAAAATATCTACAGCTTTTTGAGCTATTTCTGTATCACTCAAATATTCTGATGCCTTACACATTGAACTCACAGCTAATAAATTTGATGCAGATATTGACCGTATATCCTTGTATAACCCTCTGTGCTCTCTTCTTCTTTCTCTTAACAGTCTCAAATCATCTACTGATATGAAATAATAAGTATTTAAACCTCTTGAAGGTAGCTGTCTGCTCATTCTATTTTGCGTTAAGTCTAATTCCAAAGAGGTTGCAACCTGCATATAGCGCTCAGGAAAAATAATTGATAGTTCATTTATTGAGTAAGAGTAATAAACGGCATCTTCATATTTGCTAATTAAAGTTGTGCTATTTATTAAGCCGTAATTTTCATTTGAAAGCTCATTTATAATGAATTCATATGTTTTAAGGGCAGTTTCTCTATATGACTCCTTCCTGAACATATCATAAGCCATGGCGTATACTAGCAAGAACTGACTATTCTCTTCTAAAGTTTTTTCAAAAAGAGGTTTACTGCACGAAAAATCGGTTGCCTGACTAAAAAATCCCCCATCAATTACATCGAAAATGGCCGAGAATTGAAGATGGTCCAGAAGATTCTCAACTCTGGATTCATAGAGTTCATTAGGGTATGATTTGATATATTCTAAAATTACAAGTATATTATATGGATTTGGAGTAAATGGTGTTAGCCTGTAAAGAATATCAGATTCAAACATATTATCAAACCATATTTCCAAATACTTTTCCAGTAATTTTTTATCAATATTACTTCCATTCTCTTTCTCTGTAATTACCCCGGTATTAATAGCCCTTTTTGATAATTCTTCTGACATCAGATATAACTTTTCTCTTTTTTCCTTTTTGGCTAATAGAAGAGAGTTTACAATTTCAAGAAAATTTTCAGGATCACTGTTTGAAAATGCTATTATGGGTTTTCTGTTGGGCGTTATGAAAACATTAATTGGTCCATAAGAAAAGTCTTGATTCAGGAAGAGTAAATCTAGCGCAAGAAGATAGGACTCAGGCTTATCCTCTTTATCCTCAATAATAGAGATAAAGTTCTCATTTAAAGTAGATATAACATGTTTGTTGCTAAATAAATTAAAAGATGATTCTCTTGCTGTAATATTACTTATGTACCCAATATGCAGAAAAATAAGCTTATCCTCTTCCTGTACTCTGTTTAAGAGTTCTTTATCTAGTGAATAGTACCATTTTACACCTTTATCGGAGAATAATTTTAAATATGGAGAGCAACTTTTAAACATTTGTTATATATTTATAGATCTAATACCTAATAATTATGAAAAAAAGAACAATCATTGATCTTTTTGAAGAGTCAGTTGAAAAGTATCCGGACAAAACGTTTTTACTTGAAAAAACAGACAGGGAGTTTTTACCAACCACATACTCTCAAACTAAACTAATTGCAGAACAACTTGGTGCGGGTCTTTGTTCACTTGGCTTTCAAAAAAATAGCCATGCCTCAATAATATCAGAGGGCAGAAACTGGTGGATTATTGGTGAATTGGGCATCTTTTATTCCGGTGGAGTCAATGTGCCTATTTCGATCAAAATTGAAGAGAGCGAAGATCTACTCTTTAGGTTGGAACATTCAGAAGCAGATACATTGTTGCTGTCGGGAAGTCAATATAAAAAGATAAGGCCTATAAGAGACCGGTTGCCTCTAATTAAAAGAATTATTCTTTTTGATGAGATGGAGAGTTATGAGGATGATGAAATATATGTTGAAGAGGTTATTAAACTGGGTAAAGAGTATCTTAAAGAAAACAGGGAGGTATTTACTCAGATTGCAAAGTCTATTCAAAACGATGACTATGCTACAATTACCTATACTTCAGGTACTACAGCCGATCCAAAAGGTGTAATTCTGACGCATAGGAATTATACCGCAAATGTTGAACAGGCTCTCTCCCTGATGTCAATACCACCGGAAAAAAGAATGTTGATTATATTGCCTCTTGATCACTGTTTTGCACATGTTGTAGGGTTCTATACAATGATTTCTACAGGCTCAATTGTTGCTACTGTTCAAATTGGCAAAACAGGTATGGATACACTTAAAAATATTCCGGTTAATATCAATGAGGTTAAGCCTCATATTTTGCTCTCTGTTCCTGCTTTGGCAAAGAGCTTCAGGAAGAATATTGAGAATAGTGTTAAGTCAAAAGGGAAGAGAGTGGCATCTCTTTTTGAGTTTGCATTAAAAGTGGTTTATAGATATAATAGGGAAGGGTGGAACAAAGGAGCTGGTTTCTCTTTCTTACTTTATCCTCTCTATAAACTTTTTGATGTTATACTCTTCTCAAAAGTAAAGAATGCAATGGGAGGGGAGTTGGAATTCTTTGTTGGAGGTGGCGCTTTGCTGGATATAGAGATGCAAAGATTTTATTATGCATTAGGCATACCAATGTTCCAGGGGTATGGCCTTTCGGAAGCAACCCCCGTAATTTCATCAAATGCTCCCTTAAAGCATAAATTGGGATCATCTGGTATTCCGGTTAAACCACTGGAATTAAAGATTGTAGATAATGATAAAAAAGAGGTTGAAGTCGGAACACCGGGTGAAATAATTATCAAAGGAGAGAATGTGATGGCCGGGTATTGGAAAAATCCCGCTTCAACTGCAGAGACCATAATTGACGGATGGCTCTTCACGGGTGATTTAGGATATTTGGATAAAGACGGCTTCCTCTTTGTTAAAGGAAGGTTCAAATCACTATTGATAGCAAGTGACGGTGAGAAATATTCACCGGAAGGGATTGAAGAGACAATTGCCGGTAATTCAAAGATCATTCAACAAATAATGCTTTACAATAATCAATCCCCATATACCATAGCAATCATTACTGTAGATAAATCAAAGCAAAGGGGAAAAGAGTTAATTGGTTCAATAGCAAAAGATTTAAGTAGATATAAAGGTAATGGAGAGTATGCCGGAATGTTTCCTGAAAGATGGCTGCCGTCAACCTTTATCATTGCCGATGAGCCTTTTACGGAGCAAAACAGAATGATAAACTCTACTATGAAACTTGTAAGATCAAAAGTAGAAACGGTATATAAAGAAAGGATTGAATATGCTTATACTGCAGAGGGCAGAGATGTATATAATAAATATAATTTATAACTTTGTGCCGCTTAGAAAACATTCATGAGCACAGATAAATTTAAAAGTATAAGGCCTTACATTGATGATGAGGAGATTCCTGCTTTGAAGAGAATAGCCTCGCATCCTCTTTTAGAGGATATATCTGCCTATCTCTTTCCTAAAAAAAACACCGGAGAGTTAAGGGCTCTTATCTCTTCACTTAAAAATGTTTATGAGTTTCAGGGGAAGGTAATGTATTATGCAGTAAATAAAATTATTGAAGATACGACTGATGGGCTTTCCTATTCCGGTTTTGAGAATATCAGCGAAAACAAAAAACATATTTTAATCTCAAACCACAGAGATATTCTTCTTGATTCCGCTTTAATACAGGTAATCTTTTGGAAAAATGGCATTAAGACTTCAGAGATGGCTGTTGGCGATAATCTGATTACCGATTCATTTATTGAAGATATTGCAAGGTCCAACAAAATGATTAAGGTTGTCCGGAGTAGTAATCCCAGAGAGCTATATAAATCATCGCTTCTTCTTTCTGAATATATAAGGAATGCCATTACATCAGACAGAAACTCTGTTTGGATTGCCCAAAGAAATGGAAGAACTAAGGACGGAGTGGACATTACAGAGCAAGGGTTGTTGAAGATGCTGGATATGAGCGGTACCGGAGATTTTGTTAAAGATTTTGATGAACTTTCTATTGTACCGGTATCTATATCCTATGAGTACGAACCTTGTGATTATTTGAAAGCCAAAGAGTTATATATAAGTAGAAGAGCCAGATATAAGAAATCTCCGGGCGAGGATCTTAACAGTATATTGACCGGAATAATGCAGTACAAGGGTAGAGTACACACAACTTTTAACAGGCCTATAGAAATTGAGGAGTTAAAAAGGTGTTCAAAAATAGGGAAGAACGGAAAATTCAAAGAATTGGCAGAAATTATTGATAAAAGAATCTACAGTGGATATAAAGTTTGGAATACAAATAAGATATCCAGTGATCTTTTAACCGATAATAATAAGTACAGCTCGGCATATACCAAGGATGAATTTATAAAATTTAAGGAGTATTTTGACAGTAAAACATCTGATTTTACAGGAGATAAATCTGAACTTAAAGAGATATTCCTATCAATATATGCCAATGCTTTGTTAAACTGCATTTAATCATCAATACAAAGCTTTTTACCTCTTTAAGTTAATCTGTTAGGGATATCTATCTGTCGGTATAATTCTTTATTACGATAAAAAACATTAAATTTGTAGCTTAAAACACATTGTTAAATAACAAATCATAACTTATACATGGATAAAAGAATTTCCAAAGCAGATGTTATTGCCAAATTTAAAGATGGCATGACTATTATGGTAGGTGGTTTTCTTTCGGGAGGAGGACCAAATGAATTAATGGAAGCTCTGGCCGAATCAGATATTAAAGATATTACTTTAGTCTGTAACGATGCTGCTTTTGCAGACAGAGGGCTTGGGAAATTAATTGCTGCAGGTAAAGTGAAAAAGCTGATAACCTCATACATAGGCTCTAATAATGCAGCTATAGAGCAGATGAATAACTCTCAGTTGGAAATTGAGTTCTCTCCTCAGGGAACACTTATCGAAAGAATAAGGGCCGCAGGAGCAGGTTTGGGAGGAGTTTTGACTCCCACGGGATTGGGAACATCTGTTGAAAACGGAAAAAGCGTGTTAAATGTTGATGGGAAAGATTATATTTTAGAAAAGCCGATACAAGCGGATATTTCAGTTATAGGGGCTTCAATTGCAGACAGTTCAGGCAATTTATATTATAAGGGAACATCAAGAAATTTTAACCCATTCATCGCTATGGCAGCTGATATTACAATCGCAGAGGTTGAAGAGATGGTGGATGTCGGCTATTTTATTCCGGAAAATATTCATACTCCTGCTATACTAATAGATTACATATATAAAAAAGAGTAAAATGAGTACTAAAGCAATTATTAGAGTTCGTATGAGCTCTCAGGACGCACATTACGGAGGTGGTCTGGTAGATGGGGCAAAGATGTTGCAGCTCTTTGGCGATGTTGCAACTGAATTATTAATCAGGCAGGATGGAGATGAAGGGCTTTTCAGAGCTTATGAAAATATTGAGTTTCTGGCTCCTGTTTATGCCGGCGATTTTATTGAGGTTACCGGAGAGATAATCTCCGTAGGAAATACATCCAGAAAGATGCAATTTACAGCCTCAAAAGTTATAGTACCAAGACCTGATATATCTCCTTCGGCAGCTGATTTACTGGAAGAGCCTATTATAGTGTGCAGAGGGGAGGGTATTTGTGTTACACCAAAAGATTGTCAAAGAAAATAACTGAAGATTATGGAAAAATTGATTATTACAGCGGCTATATGCGGGGCAGAGGTATTGAAAGAGCACAATCCTGCAGTGCCATATACGGTAAAAGAGTGTGTAAGAGAGGCTAAATCTGCCTATGATGCGGGTGCCAGTATTATTCATCTTCACGTTAGATATGACGACGGTACGCCTACTCAGGATAAGTACCGTTTTAAAGAGGTAATGGACGCTATTTACGAAGTATGTCCCGACGTTATAATCCAGCCCTCAACGGGTGGAGCTATTGGGATGACAGATGATGAGAGATTACAACCTACAGAACTCAATCCGGAAATGGCAACTTTAGATTGCGGGACCTTGAATTTTGGAGGGGATGAAATATTTATCAATACAGAGAATACAATTAAGTATTTTGCAGAGAAAATGAATGAACGAGGAATTAAACCCGAGTTGGAAGTATTTGATAAGAGCATGATAGATATGGCATTACGCCTTCATAAAAAAGGCTTTATACATAACCCCATGCATTTTGATTTGGTTATGGGAGTTAATGGAGGTATTACCGGAGAGTTAAGGGACTTTATATTTTTAAGGGGCAGCATTCCGGCTGATGCGACTTATACTGTAGCAGGAATCGGAAGATTTGAATTCCCTTTGGCCACAGCAGCGATTATTGACGGAGGGCATGTTAGAGTTGGCTTCGAGGATAATGTCTTTATATCCAAAGGAGTATTGGCAAAATCTAATGGAGAACTTGTTGAGAAAGTAGTTAGATTAGCTAAAGAGTTTGGCAGAGATATAGCCACTCCTGAAGAGGCCAGAAGGATATTAGGCTTAAAGCCAAGGAATAAATAGAATATATATTATTGATTTAAATTATTTTTTATGAAAAAAGGAAACAGATACGGTATCCATAGAGTAATTGAGCCTAAAGGAGTTTTGCCACAGCCGGCCAATAGAATTGACAACAATATGGATGAGATCTATGATAATGAGATTCTCATTGACGTGCAGACTTTAAATATTGATTCGGCCAGTTTTACCCAAATAGAGGAGCAAGCCGGAGGAGACAAAGAGAAGATTGCACAGATAATGTTGGATATTGTAGCCAAACAAGGTAAACACAGAAATCCTGTTACAGGTTCGGGTGGAATGTTGTTGGGCACTGTTGAAAAAATAGGTGATGCTTTGATTGGCAAGACCGATCTTAAAGTAGGAGATAAAATTGCCACACTTGTCTCATTATCTCTTACCCCTTTAAGAATTGATAAAATTAAAGAGATCCGCCCCGATATCGACCAGGTTGACATTGATGGTAAAGCTATTCTTTTTGAAAGTGGCATATATGCCAAAATCCCGACGGATATGCCTGAGACATTGGCGCTTTCTGCGTTGGATGTCGCCGGCGCTCCTGCTCAAACCGCTAAATTGGTTAAACCCGGAGATAATGTTCTTATTATTGGTGCCGGCGGGAAATCGGGTATGCTTTGCAGCTATGAGGCTAAAAAAAGAGCCGGTGTTACAGGAAAGGTTATAGGCTTATGCCATAGCGAAAGAAGTACAAAAAGAATGATGGATCTTGATTTATGCGATCATGTCTTCTCTGCCGATGCAACACAGCCTGTAGCCGTTCTTGAGAAGATTGAAGAACTTACAAACGGAGAGCTGTGTGATGTAATAATCAATAATGTCAATATTACCGACACCGAGATGACAAGTATTCTCTCCTGCAAAGATGGCGGAACCGTCTATTTCTTTTCAATGGCGACAAGCTTTACCAAGGCAGCTTTAGGGGCAGAAGGAGTAGGTAAAGACGTGAATATGATTGTCGGTAATGGCTATACCAAGGGACATGCAGAGATTACTTTGCAGATACTCAGAGAATCGGAGAAGCTTAGAAAAGTGTTTACTGAACTGTACGCATAACATAACTCTTTAAAGGGTTGTAAATATTCAGATATGAGTGATAACAGAAGAAGACAATTGTTCCCGGAAGCAACCGATGAACAGTGGAGTGACTGGAAATGGCAGGTCAGGAATAGAATCGAGACTCTTGATCAGTTGAAGAGATATATTCCACTTACTCCTGAGGAGGAGGAGGGAGTAAGGCAATCGTTAAAAACTTTAAGGATGGCCATAACACCCTACTACCTGTCTCTTATTGATGTAGGCGATCCAAATTGCCCTATTAGAAAACAGGCTATTCCAACCGGACTTGAGACTCATATCTCTCCTGCAGACCTGCTTGATCCTTTGCATGAAGATGAAGACTCACCTGTACCGGGATTGACCCACAGATATCCGGACAGAGTATTGCTTCTTATAACGGATATGTGCTCAATGTACTGCAGGCATTGTACCAGAAGAAGGTTTGCCGGGCAAAAGGATGGCGATAATCCTGCTACAAATATCCAGAGAGCCATAGATTACATTGCCGCAACACCTCAGGTAAGAGATGTCCTTCTTTCCGGAGGTGATGCTCTCATGGTTTCCGATGCAAAATTAGAGTCAATCATAAAAAGGTTAAGAGAGATTCCTCATGTTGAGATTATAAGGATTGGCTCCAGGGTTCCTGTTGTGTGTCCTCAGCGGATAACCGATAAATTGGTTGATATGCTTAAACAATACCATCCTATATGGCTTAACACACACTTTAACCACCCAAATGAAGTCACTCCCGAATCAAAAGCAGCCTGCGAAAAGATGGCTAATGCTGGTATTCCCCTCGGTAACCAATCTGTACTTCTCAGAGGAGTCAATGATTGTGTCAATATCATGAGAAGGCTGGTTCATAAGCTGGTAATGATAAGGGTAAGGCCCTACTATATTTATCAATGCGATCTTTCAATGGGGCTGGAACATTTCAGGACTCCTGTTTCTAAGGGTATTGAAATTATTGAGGGGTTAAGAGGACATACATCCGGCTATGCGGTACCCACTTTTGTTGTAGATGCACCCGGCGGCGGAGGTAAAACACCTGTGATGCCTACGTATATAATCTCACAATCACCCGGAAGAGTCGTTCTCAGAAACTTTGAAGGGGTGATAACTACTTACACAGAGCCTGATGAGTATAAGAATGTGTGCAAATGTAAGGATTGTCAGGAAAATGGTAAGATAGAGGGGGTTGCTTCTCTGTTACAAGGACAAAGATTAGCTATCGAACCGGAAGTATTGATGAGAAAATTAAGATCTCACAGTAAATAATTTCTTATGCCATTTATTGAAGAGCTCCTCTCTTACAGGTCACTCTCCATAGTTGGTCTTGAAAAAAACACAGGAAAGACGGAGTGCCTGAACTATATTCTTAAACGATTACCTTTTGAGAAGAGGGTGGCTGTAAGTTCAATAGGTTTAGATGGTGAGCAGGTTGATCAAGTAACTTCAGGTTCAAAACCGGAGATCTTTTTAAAGGAGGGTACGCTCTTCACAACCAGTGAGAAACACTATAAAGAGAGAAAAATCATCTCTGAAATACTGGATATATCCAACGAGAGGACCTCTTTAGGAAGGCTAATCACAGCGAGAGCTCTTTATGCCGGAAAGGTTATATTATCTGGCCCTTCAACAACCGCCTCATTGAGTAGATGGATTGAGTTTATTCAAAAAGAGTATGATGTGGAGCATGTCATTATTGACGGTGCACTATCAAGATTGAGTATAGCATCACCTGCCGTAACGGAATCTATGATTCTGGCTACAGGCGCATCACTCTCTGCTGATATAAACACAATTATTCAAGAGACTGCCTTTACTATTGAAATGGTAGAATTGCCTGTCAGCTCTGCTAATATTACTAAAGATCTTGTATCTAGAGAGAGAGGCATGTGGCATATAAATGAAGATGGAGAACAAATCAGGGAATATGATATAAATAAGTTGAATTTTGAAAATGAACTATCTGATGTGAAAAACAAAAGAGACCTTATTTATCTGGCAGGCGCTTTAACTGACAGGTTTCTTAACACATTAATTTCCCGCATGAAGGAAAGAGAGTTAGAAGTAGTGGTCAAAGATTTTACAAAAATTTTTGTGAAGCCTCTCACTTACAGGCTCTTTATAAAAAAAGGTGGCAGGATATCTGTATTATACAGGAGTAAATTATTAGCTGTAACTGTGAATCCGTTATCTCCCAAAGGCCTGATGCTTGATTCAGACGAGATAGCACATAGACTTAAAGACTTGACAAATATTCCTGTTTTTGATATTTTTAAAGATGGGTTTAAAGTTTAAAAATATTATTGATAACCAATGTGGAATAAGATTCATTTTCGAAAAGTTGAATCTGTCATCTTCTTTGTCGAGAGCTGAACTTCTTGAAAAAAAAATAGTTACCGATAAAGAAAAGGTGCTTAAGGAACTTAAAGCCCTTAATCAGATGTATAATCTGATTTCAAAAGAGGGAGAACTATTTGGTAAGAAGGCAAGAATAAAGCTTAAACTCTCTCATCTCAGAGATATACGGGCAACTTTAAAAAGAATTTTAACAGGTTCTCTTCTTGATGATATTGAATTGTTTGAAATCAAAAGGTTAGCGATATTGAACGATGAAATTATAGAGTTGGCCGGTAGTATTAATGCTGACTTTTTAAATTTATCTTCTCTATCCGGAGTTATAGATATTTTAGATCCCGAGAAAAAGAGAATTAACTCGTTTTATATTTATGATCAATATAATCCGGAATTAAAAGGTGCCAGAGCTCAATTAAGAATTGCTAAGGAGCCCTCACAAGAGCTGCTGTTAAAGATCTCTAAACTTGAAGAGGAGGTAAGAGAAAAACTTTCAGGTTTGCTAAGAGAGTATTATGATGAATTGATGCTATCTTTAATGAAATTATCTGAAATTGATATTCTCATTGCAAAAGCGGAGCTGATAGATGAGTTTAGCCTCTCAATACCACAGATATCCGATAATAATAGTACGATATACCATGGAATGTTTAATCCGGAAATATCTGAGCTGTTAAAAAATAACGGGCTTAAATTTCAACCAGTAGATATTTCTTTCACTTCAAAAGAACCGTTATTGATTACCGGTTCTAATATGGGAGGGAAGAGCGTTACATTGAGGACTTTAGCCTTGTGTCAGTATCTTTTTCAATTTGGATTTGCTGTTCCCGCCGAATTTGCATCTGTTTCCATTGTAAACTCTATCCACTTATCTGCAGGTGACAGCCAGGACTATAGAAAAGGTATATCATCTTTTGCAGGGGAACTAATTAATATAAACAATATTTTAAAAGAAGCAGAGCGGGAGAAAAACCTCCTTGCTTTAATAGATGAACCTGCCTCTGCAACCAATCCGAGAGAGGGATCTGCGCTTGCTGCTGCTTTGATTAAAATATTGAAAAAAAGAGTGTTATATTCTGTTGTAACTACGCATTATAACCTGGATAATGTTGAATGCAGTAAATTAAAGGTTGTTGGACTAAAGGAGGGGAAAATGGATTATACACTTACCACTATTGATGGAGGAGCTGTTCCGTACGAAGCCATTGAAACTGCCGAATCAATAGGAATAGATAAAGAATGGCTGAATCAAGCCAAAAAGGAGTTGGATACATTTAAGATATAGTTTTATATGAAAGAAAGTAAGCTGGGATTGGATTTTAAGAGAGTGGAGTATGCGAGAGGGCTGGCTCATAATATAGCCTCTGATGTTCAAAGCTTTATAGAAAATTACAGCACTGTTGCTGTTGAGAGGACTTTGTGCCGTCTGATTGGTATTGACGGCGTTGATGAAAATATGGTCCCATTTCCCAATATATTGACGGATACCCTTAAAGATGCTGGGATTTTAAGCGACGGAGCGCTGTTTCATATTGCTAACGCAATGATAAACACTTCGTTCTCTCCTCAAGAGGTGGCAGAAAGGACCTCTGAAGGTACAATTGATATTACAAAGCTCCCAATAGCACGGAGGGAGCAGATAGAATCGGTGATTAATCCACTGGTGATATCTGCTGTCGGGAGGATTAAAAAGCGTAGAGAGAGACGTAACGAGAGTATAAAAACGTTAGGTGAGGGGGGCCGCCCGTATCTGTATGTTATAGTGGCTACCGGCAACATCTATGAAGATGTGGTTCAGGCAGAAGCAGCTGCCCGGCAAGGGGCAGATATAATTGCAGTTATTAGAACAACCGGGCAATCTTTGCTGGACTATGTACCATACGGAGCAACTACAGAGGGATTTGGAGGTACATATGCAACCCAGGAGAACTTCAAAATTATGAGAGGAGCTTTGGATAGGGTTGGAGAGGAGCTCAACAGATATATAAGATTATGTAACTATTGTTCTGGTCTTTGCATGCCTGAAATTGCTGTTATGGGCGCATTTGAAGGGCTTGATGTTATGTTGAATGATGCTCTTTACGGAATCCTTTTCAGAGATATAAACATGCAAAGAACGCTTATAGACCAGAATTTTTCAAGGATTATAAATGGTTTTGCCGGTGTTATCATAAATACAGGTGAGGATAATTATCTCACGACAGCAGATGCTTATGAAGAGGCCCATACAGTACTTGCTTCCGATTTCATAAATGAGCAACTTGCTCTCTTTGCCGGTATTCCGGAAGAGCAAATGGGTCTTGGGCATGCTTTTGAGATGGACCCTGATAAAGAGAATGGTTTTTTATATGAATTGGCGCAAGCCCAAATGATTCGGGAGATCTTCACGAAATCTCCTCTTAAATATATGCCCCCAACTAAATATATGACCGGCAATATCTTCAAAGGACATATTCAGGACGCACTCTTTAACATGATAGGTATATGGACAAACCAGGGTATCCAGCTTTTGGGAATGCCAACAGAGGCAATTCATACCCCTTTTATGTCTGACAGATACCTTGCTATCGAGAATGCCAAATATATCTTTAACAATATGAAAAATCTCGGAGATGAGATTGAATATAAAGACGGGGGATTGATAAAAAAGCGAGCATCTCAAGTGCTGGAAAGTGCAATAAAAACCCTTGAACGCATTGAACAGGAAGGACTTTTTTCTGCTATCGAATTAGGTCTTTTCGGAGATATAAAACGTTTGAAAAACGGTGGGAAAGGGCTTGAAGGTGTTTTTGCCAAGGGAAATAACTACATGAATCCCTTTATAACTTTAATGAAAGGAGGTAAATAGAATGGCTAAAGAGTTGGATATAAAAAGCCGGACAAATATTAACAAGAGTTTAGATCCTAAAAAGATTACTCCATATGGGGATACAATGAATGACGGGAAAGTTCAACTGAGCTTTACTTTACCGGTTCCGGCAGGGGCTGAGGCCACAGAGGCGGCTAAGTTACTTCTTAAAAAAATGGGATTAGACAATCCTCAAGTGGTCTTCTATAAAGAGTTAACCCCGGGATTTTCCTTTTTCAACTGTTACGGAAACTGTACTCACAGTATTGATTTTACAAAGATCTATGTACCTAAAGTAGAGAGTATAGTTATGGACATGCAAGAGACTGACTTATATATAAAACAAAATATCGGACGTCCGTTGGTGGTTATTGGAGCCAGTACAGGAACCGATGCTCATACTGTTGGTATAGACGCCATTATGAATATGAAGGGTTATGCCGGCCATTACGGTTTAGAGAGATATGAAATGATTGAGGCTTACAATCTTGGATCTCAGATTCTAAATGAAGATTTTATTGCAAAAGCTATTGAACTCAACGCCGATATTTTATTGGTTTCTCAAACTGTAACACAAAAAGATATTCATATTAAGAATCTGGTAGAACTTGTCGAGCTACTTGAGGCCAATGGATTAAGAGACAAGCTAATCTTAGTGTGCGGCGGTCCCAGAATAACACATGAACTGGCAAAGGAGCTGGGATATGATGCCGGTTTCGGAATGAATAGCTATGCTGATAATGTTGCCTCCTTCATAGCCCAAGAGTACGTTTTAAGAAGTAGTATAAAATAATAGAAATAAAAATAGTTATTATGGATAAAAATCAAATTAGAGAGGTTATTGCCAGAAGGGCTGCTCTGGAACTTAAAGATGGAGATGTAGTAAACTTGGGGATAGGACTGCCAACTTTGATACCCAATTACCTTAATAAAGAGGTAAAAGTAACACTACAGTCAGAGAATGGTCTTTTGGGGATGGGACCTGAGCCAGATTCTGGCCTTGAAGACAGAGATTATACAAATGCTGGTGGGGGTTATATTACCTACCTCCCGGGCGCCTCATGTTTCGACTCCTCAATGTCATTCTCCATTATAAGGGGAGGGCATGTTGATGTTACAATACTTGGGGCCTTGGAGGTAGATGAGAAAGGAAACCTTGCCAATTGGATGATCCCGGGGAAAAGAACTCCGGGAATGGGTGGCGCTATGGATTTGATTGTGGGTGCTAAAAGAGTGATTCTTGCAATGGAGCATACCGCAAAAGGAGCCCATAAGATCCTGACAAAATGTAGGTTGCCCTTAACTGCAGAAGGACAAGTGGATATGATTATAACCGAGATGGGAGTAATGAGTATTACAGATAAGGGAATTGTACTGGTAGAGATTAATCCGGAGTTCACAGTTGAGGAGGTTCAGAATGCTACCGGAGCTAAGTTGATTATTTCTGATAAATTAATAAAAATGAGGAGTTAATATGAAAAAAGTTTACATTGTATCTGCTAGAAGAACTGCAATCGGAAAATTTATGGGATCTCTATCACCCTTGAATCCGGGTGAATTAGGCGCTATTGTAATAAAGGATATACTTAAAGAGACAGGTGTCTCTCCCGAAAAAATAGATACAGTAATAGTGGGTAATATTCTCTCGGGAGGTCAGATGCAGGGTGTTGCACGACAATGCTCGATAAAAGCAGGTATTCCGGCAGAGGTACCTGCATACTCATTGAACATGGTATGCGGTTCCGGAATGAAATCAATAATGAACGGCTATTCAGAAATTGTAACAGGAGATGCTGAGATAGTTATTGCCGGTGGTACCGAGTCAATGAGTAACTCGGGCTTTATACTTCCTGGTGGTACTTTAAGAGGGGGAGTAAAAATGGGTAATATTCAAGCGATTGATCATATGGTTTATGATGGGCTGACTGATGCTTTCAACAATTATCACATGGGTATTACTGCCGAAAATATTGCAGAGAAATACTCGATTACACGCCAGGAGCAGGATCAATTTGCTTTCAACTCCCAGCAAAAGGCTATCAAAGCTATAGATAACGGAGTATTTGATAATGAGATAACTCCGGTTGAGTTGATTAGCAAAAAAGAGACTGTAATTTTCAATAAAGACGAGTATCCCAATAGAAGTACTAACCCAGAAAAATTGGCGCAGTTAAGGCCGGCTTTTAAAAAAGAGGGTACTGTAACAGCCGGGAACGCTTCTGGGGTAAATGACGGAGCATCTTTTGTTATGTTGGCTAGCGAAGAGGCTGTAGCTAAGTATTCATTAAAACCGATGGCAGAGATAATTGCCTATGGACAAGGCGGAGTTGATCCATCAATTATGGGGATGGGGCCTATTCCTGCAATCAGGATGGCGCTTAAAAAAGCATCAATGAGCTTATCGGATATGGATCTTATTGAGTTGAATGAGGCATTTGCCGCTCAGTCTCTGGGTGTTATTACCGAATTAATTTCTGAACACGGAGTAACTAAGGAGTGGATAGAAGAGAGATGCAACTTAAATGGAGGAGCTATAGCTTTAGGCCATCCTATCGGAGCTTCGGGAAACAGGATTGTTGTCACATTAGTTCACGCCCTGCAAGTGTCAGGTAAGAAATATGGTCTTGCTTCACTCTGTATTGGAGGCGGTATGGGTACTGCAATAATTTTACGTTCTGCTTAACTATTATAGCAGCTTCAAAGAGAGAGTTAGCTACCCGGATTATTTGAAGATTTTTTTATGCCTTAACGCTTCTTTTTCAACTATCTGAGTAGCTTTTTCTAATGCCATTGTAATATGAGGATATACATTCTCTCTGCCTATCTCACTAATAAATCCGAATTTGAAGAGAGAGTCGTAAACCTTATCATTAACACCGGATAGTATAATCTGTATATTCTCTTTTTTAGATCTTTTCCACAAATTTCTGAGGTTATTTAAGCCGGTTGAATCCATAAAGGGCACCTTTCTCATACGAATTATTCTGACTTTAATATTTTTGCGGGAAGATAGGTCAACTTCATCCAGTTTACTTGCAAGGCCGAAGAAGAAAGGCCCGTCAATCTCGTATATTTCTACCCCTTTTGGTATGCCAAGCATATCCACATCATTTGGAGCCTCTTCATCTTCACTGCCTGCAATCTTACTATCCTCAATAACTGTAATTGAGGAAGTTTCCGATACCCGTTTCACAAAGAGGATGATAGCCAAAATAACTCCGACCTCAATTGCAACGGTAAGGTCAACAAGTACAGTAAGAAAGAAAGTGATAAGCAGCACGGCAACATCTGTCCTGTCTCCTTTGGTAAAATAGAAAAATGTTCGCCACTCACTCATGTTGTAAGCTACAATAATCAATATCGCGGCTAATGTTGAGAGGGGGATATAAACAGCATATGGCATAAGGAAAAGAAATATGAGAAGCAGCACTATCCCGTGTATTAGCCCCGCAACGGGTGTTTTACCCCCATTGTTGATGTTTGCCATAGTTCTAGCTATTGCACCTGTTGCAGGAATACCTCCGAATATAGGAGTTATTATATTGGTAATTCCCTGCCCTATAAGTTCTGTATTGGAATCATGTTTTTTGCCGGTCACACCATCTGCTACCATTGCAGCTAACAGAGATTCTATAGCACAAAGAAGAGCAATTGTTACCGCCGGCTGAAATAGCGTCCTTACAGCTTCAAAATCAATTTTTGGAGTTTCGGGCTTGGGAAGAGGTATGCCTCCTGCCAGTTCGGGGAATTTTGTCCCGATTGTGGTAAATTCGATGCCGAAGAACTTATTGAGAACAATTGCAATCAAAGTTCCTGCAAATATAACTATAAGTGAACCTGGTATCTTTTTGTTGATTTTTGGCCAGAAAGCTATAACTAAAATTGAAAATATACCAAGAAAAGCTTCCCAATAATTAATTGTTGAGATATTCTTTGCGTAAGAGATCCATTTAGGAATAAAATCCGCCGGTACATTTGCAATGCTAAGCCCAAGCAGATCTTTAATTTGTGTTGAAAAGATTACAAGTGCAATACCGCTTGTAAATCCTACAACAATGGGATACGGTATGAACTTAATAACATTACCTAGTTTGAAAATACCCATTGCAACCAGTATCACTCCAGCGAGAATTGTAGCTATAATAAGCCCGGAGACTCCATACTGACTCACTATTCCATATACTATTACAATAAATGCTCCTGTCGGCCCTCCTATAAGAAATTTTGAACCACCAAATATAGATGTCAATATCCCTGCTACTATTGCGGTTATGAGCCCCTGTTGCGGTGTTACACCCGAGGCGATACCAAATGCAATAGCAAGCGGCAATGCTATTATTCCGACTATTATTCCGGCTATTAAATCGGAGATGAAGGTTTGTTTATCGTATCTTCTATTCTTAATAAGGTAGAATAGCTTTGGTTTAAAAACAGAAGAGATGTTTAATTTCATTCTATCCTTTTTGAATTAAGCGCCAAATTTAATAATTTATAAACGAGGAATCAATTAAAAAGAGCTTCTGCTTTTTTTATCACCCTATCTCTATCTGTTTTATTGTCAATAATGAGATCAGGCTTTAGATAGAAAGGGATAATCTCCTTTAGTAATCTTTTCTCTCCTCCTCCCGTGATATTTAGCATTATTATTGACTCTTTATCAATATTCTTTGCTTTCAGTGATTTTATCATACCAGCTAAAGCCACACCTGATGCCGGATGAATATCAATGCCTTTTTCTTTTTCAAAAAGCTTACATGCAGCTGCCAACTCGCTATTAGTAACGGATTCTACATCTCCGTTACACTCTTTAAGGGCATCATACAATCCTCCGGTAATGGAGTAGGGAGGTCTTCTGTTGGCTAAAACCCTGGCTGTTATTTTTAATGCGTTTTCACGAGCTCTCTGTTCATCATCAAATAATATCTCTCGTCTTCCTGATTTCCATGCATCGCATATTGGTGTGAACGGGCTGTTCTGTGAAGGTATTAAAACCATCTTATTATTTCCGAACCTTCCATCTTCTATCAGCCTTAAATTTGCTTCCCATGCAGCAATGGTACCGGTACCGCTACCTATTGCCTGAAAGTAGTATTCCGGAATTTTTCCAATATATGTAGCTGCCGAAAGAACAGTAGTTCCCATGCCGTCTCTGCGTGCAATATTTTTGGCTCCTCCCTCTTCATAAAAATAATCTGAACAGCAAATGGTATTTGATAGATCTATAGCATCGTAGTAATCGCTGCCTGTAGGGGTGCATATCAGTTTTACGCAATTATTTATCCTTTCATTAAACCATAAAGCATCTAAATTATCCTCCGGTACAACCAGCAACAGGGGGATATTATTGTTTGAACATACTCTTGCAAAAGCTCTTGCTGTATTGCCCGCTGATGCTACTACCATGACTCCTTTCTGGTGCGGGGACATTCTGGCACAAACAGAGTATGCTTCGGTCTCTTTAAAAGAACACGTTGTCATTGACGCTCCAATCTCTGGCCAATAACCGCTAAAACTGATATAAAGGTTAGATAAGCCAAGAGTTCCGGCTAGTTTTTTACTTTTAAACGTGACTGTTGATGATGATTTATCCAGATAACGGGTGATGGGCAACCAATCGGCATATTTAAACAGACCTAGTGAATCATCTTTAACTTCAAGTTGTCTTTTTTCGTAAACTGCTCTTAAAAGTGAAGTTCCATCGTAATCCGGATCTTTAAGCGTCCAGCCTTTATCGTCAAATAAATTTCCATCAGCAACATTTAGCAATCTGTAACCTGTTTTCATCTGTTGTCTCTATATTGGTTAATATACCTACTCATATTACTTGACATTTTATTTAAAACTTTTATAAAACTTATTAGCTCTTCATTAGGGATATCTTTGATTATCTCGTCTGTAGATTTTAAAGCTACCAAAGTTAAATCCTCTTTTATTATAATAGCTTTCTCAGTTAGATGGATCATTTTAACCCTTTTATCTGAACTTCCTGTCTCTCTTACTACCAGACCTTTTCTTTCGAGAGAATCGATTAGTTTAGTAATGCTGTTCTTATCCTTTATTAAAATATTTGCAATCTGTTGTTGCGACAATACACCTTCGTCCCAAAGTGTGTCCATAACGAGGAACTGTTCCGGAGTAAGATTAAACCCGTGGTTCTGAAAGACTTTACTCAGAAACTGTTTAAATTGAAAGTGAACCAGATTGAGAAATACTCCTACTTGCTTATTTAGTATCATATCCTGTTTAATAAGCTCTTACTTTTGCAAATATAGGAATTCTTTACTCCGTATTACACTATTATGACGATATATATTCGTCCCAACTCTTAATAAGAATATCTTTCTTATCTATAGAACAAAATGAGATGATGAAGGCAGATGCCAGTCTTGCATTGGTAATCAGGGGGATATTAAAATCTACTGCAGCTCTCCTTATTTTGTATCCATTTTCTAATTCTACTTGAGTAAGGTTCTTAGGTATGCTGATAACTAGATCGATCTCTCTGTTTTGAATCATGGATAATGCTTGAGGGTGTTTGTCCGGCTCGCTTGGCCAATGTACTAATGTTACATCTATATTGTTATCTATAAGATACTTATGGGAACCTCCCGTGGCATATAATTTATATCCTTTCTCATATAGTAGTTTAGAAGCATAGAGCAGGTCAGATTTCTGCTTTGCAGTACCGGAAGATATCAGGATCTTCTTTGCCGGAATAGTATAGCCTACAGAGAGCATTGCTTTCAGAATAGCCTCATTGGTATCATCCCCTATACAACCCACCTCTCCTGTTGATGCCATATCTACTCCAAGCACCGGATCGGCTTTTTGCAACCTTGAGAAAGAGAACTGCGAGGCCTTAATCCCAACATAATCTAAATCAAATGCGCTTTTACGGGGTTTTTCAAACTCTGCACCAATCATCACTTTGGATGCAAGCTCTATAAGATTAATTTTTAAAACCTTTGAGACAAAAGGGAAGCTTCTGGAGGCACGTAAATTGCATTCTATCACTTTAATATCATTTTCTTTTGCAAGGAACTGTATGTTAAACGGACCGGATATTTTTAGTTCTTCTGCAATTTTTCTGGCTATTTTCTTGATTCTTCTGACGCTCTCAACATATAATTTTTGAGGAGGGAACTGTATTGTAGCATCTCCGGAATGCACCCCTGCAAATTCTATATGTTCTGATATAGCATAAGCAATAACTTCACCCTCTTTAGCCACTGCGTCGAACTCAATTTCTTTGGCGTTCTCAATAAACTCAGATACAACAACAGGATGCTTCTTGGAAACATTGGCTGCCAGGTTTAAGAATTGCTCCAGCTCACTTTTATTGGAGCAGACGTTCATAGCAGCGCCCGATAGAACATATGAAGGTCTCACCAATACCGGAAATCCCACAGTATTAACAAACTCAAAAACATCTTCCAATGACGAAAGCTCTTTCCATCTTGGCTGGTCTACATTAAGACGATCAAGCATAGAGGAAAACTTATGTCTGTCTTCTGCATTATCAATGCCAAAAGCGCTGGTTCCTAATAGTTTGACATCCGATTTGTATAGTTTTAAAGCTAAATTATTAGGAATTTGTCCTCCTACAGAAACTACAACTCCATGCGGGTTCTCCAGTTCATAAATATCCATTACTCTTTCATAGGTAAGCTCATCGAAGTAGAGCCGGTCGCACATATCATAGTCGGTAGAGACTGTCTCCGGATTGTAATTGATCATTACGCCTCTCCAGCCGCATTCTCTCATTGTTTGCAGCGCATTTACAGAACACCAGTCAAACTCAACAGAACTTCCAATCCTGTAAGCTCCCGAACCCAGAACTATGATAGATTTATGATCTCCCAGATATTTTACATCATTATAAGAACCGTTATATGTCAGGTAGAGATAGTTGGTTTGCGCCGGATATTCGGCGGCTAAGGTATCTATCTGTTTGACTACCGGTACAACACCTCTGCTTTTCCTGAAATCTCTGGTTAGAGCAGAAGAGATATCAAGATCGATATTGTCTTTATAAATAAGGCGACCTATCTGGAAATCTGAAAATCCCTGGCATTTTGCTTTAATTAATAGATTGTCATCCAACTGGCTGATCTCATTATAGTTTGATATCTCTTTAGATGTCAGCACTATACTATTAAGCTTCTCTAAAAACCATTTGTCAATTTTTGTAAGTTCGTGAATTTGATCTACGGTATATCCTTTTTGAAAAGCTTTAGAGATTACAAATATTCTGTTATCTGTAGGTTCCCTTAAAGATTTATCTATGTCTTCTACGACTATTTCACGATTAGCCACAAATCCGTGCGCTCCCTGACCTATCATCCTTAACCCCTTTTGAATGGCCTCTTCAAAACTTCTCCCGATTGCCATAACCTCTCCGACACTTTTCATACTTGAACCTATCTCTCTGGAGACACCTTGAAATTTGGAGAGATCCCATCTGGGAATCTTACACACTATGTAATCTAAAGCAGGTTCAAAGAAAGCAGGCGTTGTTTTGGTTACAGAGTTTTGAAGGTCAAAGAGACCATAACCCAATCCTAGCTTTGCTGCTACAAATGCAAGAGGATAACCTGTTGCCTTAGAGGCTAAAGCAGATGATCTACTCAAGCGTGCATTTACTTCAATTACTCTATAGTCTTCTGAATAAGGGTCAAAGGCATATTGAATATTACATTCACCTACTACTCCTATATGCCTTACTATTTTAATAGCTAACTCTCTTAAAAGATGGAATTCACTGTTAGTCAGGGTTTGAGATGGCGCTACAACAATACTCTCACCGGTATGGATTCCAAGAGGGTCAAAATTCTCCATATTACACACTGTAATACAGTTATCATAGCTATCTCTCACTACTTCATACTCTATCTCTTTCCATCCCTTTAAAGATTTTTCCACCAGAACCTGAGGAGAATATGAAAATGCTTTTTCACATAGTGAGACTAACTCTTCTCTGTTATCACAAAAACCACTTCCTAACCCACCTAAAGCGTATGCTGCTCTTATAATTACAGGATATCCTAGAGAATCTGCAGCCGCTATGGCGTCTTCTGTCTTTTCTACAGCATGGCTTTTAATTGTCTTAATATCAATTTGGTCAAGCTTTTTAACAAATAGTTCCCTGTCTTCTGTCTCTATTATTGCCTGGACGGGGGTACCCAAGACTTTAATGTTATACTTTTCAAACACCCTGTCCTTGTATAGCTGAACTCCGCAGTTTAAAGCAGTCTGGCCACCGAAAGCCAACAGAATGGCCTGAGGATTTTCCTTTTTTATAACCTCTTCCACAAAATACGGTGTAACAGGAAGGAAATAGATCTTATCGGCTATTCCTTCTGACGTCTGAACAGTTGCAATGTTCGGGTTAATCAAAACAGTCTCAATCCCCTCTTCTTTCATTGCTTTAAGAGCTTGAGATCCTGAATAGTCAAACTCTCCTGCCTCGCCTATCTTCAATGCTCCGGAGCCTAAAAGAAGTACTTTTTTAATTTTTTTATCCATGTTGTTAGAGAAGTTTAATAAAGTCGTCAAATAAAAATTCAGTATCGGTAGGGCCGCTGGATGCTTCGGGATGAAACTGGCAAGCGAAAAACGGCTTACTCTTGTGTCTGATCCCTTCGTTTGTATTATCATTCATATTTATGAATAGCATCTCCCAATCACTGCCTAAAGTATTATTATCTATAGCATATCCGTGATTTTGAGATGTGATAAAACATCTGTTGGTACCTGCCATTCTAACGGGCTGGTTATGACTCCTGTGTCCATATTTAAGCTTATATGTTTTTGCTCCGCCTGCCATTGCCAGTAATTGGTTTCCCATGCATATACCAAATGTAGGTATCTCTTTGCCCAGATTCTTCCTGATGTTCTCAATGGTAATATTACAAAAATCAGGATTGCCGGGACCATTTGAAATAAAAAGTCCATCAAAATGCAATGTGTTAAAATCATAATCCCAGGGAACCCTTATAATTTCAATCCCTCTTTTTAGAAAGCATCTGATAATATTATGTTTAACGCCGCAATCTACAAGTACAATTTTTTTATCTCCACTCCCATAGTGAATCACCTCTTTACAGCTAACATTTGCCACTTGATTTTCCAGATTGGCATCCTGAGTCGTCTCAAGAACTGAGCCGTGCGGAAGGATTTTTCCCGGCATAGAACCACTCTCTCGAAGCATTTTAGTCAACTCTCTCGTATCAACTCCGAAAATACCCGGTATTTTATGTTCTTTAAGCCAGTTATCCAAGCTTTTAGCGGCATTCCAGTGGCTATAATTGAATGAGTAGTCAGATATCACAAGACCTTTAATATGAATTTTTTCCGATTCAAAGATTTGAGAGAGATTATTATCGTAAATATCTTCCGGAACCCCATAGTTACCTACCAAGGGAAAAGTGACACATAGTATTTGTCCGGAGAAAGAGGGATCGGTCAGATTTTCGGGATATCCTACCATGGCGGTAGAAAAAACGACCTCACCTTCAATGGCTTGGTCGTATCCGAAAGAGCGCCCCTTAAATTCTGCTCCATTTTTTAATTGAAGAGTTGCGGGTTTGAGATGCTGCATTATTTATGTTTCTTTTAAGATTAAAAAAATCGAACAAAGGTATATATATTGAGGTGAAAAAAAAAGAGAGTATATTTACACATTGATATTTTTTTAAAATGAGAATAATTTCACTACTGCTATCATTAATAATTGCCGTTGGAATTACAGCTAAAGAGCCGCAATTTTATGTTATTGAAATAAAAGGGGAGATAAATGCTTCTTCTGCTAAGAAGCTCTCAAAAGGGCTGAAAGAGGCCACATCACTAGAAGCCGATTATATAATATTGCATATTAATACCTACGGGGGAGCAGTAGATGCAGCAGATAGTATGAGGAGCTCTCTTATCAGGGCGAAAGTACCTACAATAGTATTCATTGATAAGCAGGCAGCATCTGCCGGCGCCCTTATCTCGATTGCCTGTGACAGTATCTATATGAGCAGGGGAGGAAGCATTGGTGCTGCGACAGTTGTTAATCAGACAGGAGAAGTAATGCCAGATAAGTATCAATCCTTTATGAGGGCAATGATGAGAGCTACTGCCGAAGTTAAAGGCAGAGATCCTCAAATAGCAGAGGCTATGGTTAATCCTTCAATTTCGATACCCGGTATTGTTGATAGTACAAAAGTGTTAAGTTTTACGGCGGAAGAGGCAAGAAAACATAATTACTGTGAAGGAATTGCAGAGAGTGTTCAGGAAATTGCCGGCTTAATAACAAAAGGAGAGGGATACTTAATTAAGTATCAAAAACTTTCGTTATTAGACAGGATACTTTTATTCTTTCTCAACCCTGTAGTTCAGGGTATCCTCTTAATGCTGATTATTGGCGGAATATATTTTGAATTCCAAACTCCCGGGATTGGATTACCCTCTATTATTGCTGTTACAAGCGCTCTTTTTTACTTTTCACCCCTCTACATTGAGGGATTGGCTCAATACTGGGAGATTATTTTATTTGTTGCCGGAACCCTGTTGCTACTGGCAGAGATTTTTATAATACCGGGTTTTGGAGTAGCAGGTATTTCGGGTATAGTGCTTATGGTGGCAGGTCTGGTCTTTGCCATGATAGATAATTCTCTTCTCTTTGACGGAGGAAGAATTAATCTTTTACCTCTCGTTAAACCCATATCTATAGTATTACTATCTTCATTTTCAGGGCTTTTAGTTTCGATTTTTACAGCGGGTAAGTTGCTTGACAGTAAGGCGTTGCCTTGGCTTTCACTTAAAACCGTACTTAATGACGATGACGGATTTGTCGGAGTAGATAGCAAGCTGCAGGGGTTGGTCGGAAAAGATGCCAGGGTAATATCCCATATGAGGCCTTCCGGTAAAGTGGAAGTGGACGGCAACTGGTATGAGGCCACAATGGAAAACGGGATAGCAGACAAGGGAAATGTGGTTAGGATCACCCGGTTTGAGGGTGGGAGGGTCTATTGCGAGAATCCTCCTCAATAAGCTGGAGAAGCTTATCAATTGCCTCTTCTTGCGGTACCGATCTGTAAACAGGTTCTTTACCCCTATAAATAGTAACTTTGTTTTTACCTTCTCCTACATATCCGTAATCTGCATCGGCCATTTCGCCGGGGCCGTTTACAATACAGCCCATTACAGCAATATTGTAACCGGTAAGATGGGAGGTTCTCTTTTTAACCTCATTAAAAACCTTCTCTAAGTCAAAAAGAGTTCTTCCACATCCGGGACAGGCAATATATTCCGGTTTTACAAATATCCTCCGCGTAGCTTGTAAAAGGTTATCTTTTATATTTTTAATCTCATTTTCTGACAGAGACCTCCCTTTTACTTTGGCATCTAAGGCAATGTCGTCAATCTCTTTGTTTAAAAGCATAGGTCCCAGGTCGCAGGAGGCTTTGAGAATTAATTCCTGATATTCGTTACAATCATAACTCTTTAGCAGAATCCGTTTTCCGTTTTCGGTTATGATTTTATTAACAGGCTGATTATCAAAATCTTTATTCTTATTAAAATAATCCCGTATAAAACTTGCTACATATATCTCATTTAGAGGGCTCTCAGTTAACGATACCCGAATAGTATCCCCGATACCATCTTTAAACAATGCAGAGATTGCACTGGCAGACTTCATCCTGCCCTCATCTCCGTTTCCGGCTTCGGTAACTCCCAGATGTAACGGATATATTATTCCTCTCTTTTTCATTTGTTCATGCAACAGTCTGTAGGCCTGTATCATAACCGTAACATTACTCGATTTTAGTGAAAATAGAATCTGATTAAAATTATTACTCTCCGCCATCTCAATCCATTCAAGGGCAAGAGCTGCCATTCCTTCGGGAGTGTCTCCGTAGAGATTTACCGTCCTCTCTCCGAGAGATCCATGGTTTATCCCCACTCTGATTGCTGTCCCTCTCTCTTTACATATTGAGATAAGGTTAGCAAACTCCCTTTTTGCAACATCGTGTTCTTTAGCAAAATTCCCCGGATTTATTCTCACTTTGTCCGCTATGTGCGCCGCTGCTAAAGCCACTTTATGTGAGAAATGCACATCAGCTATTAAAGGCATGGTGATTCCTCTTTCAACCAGTCTGGATTTAATGATACTTAATGCCTCTACCTCTCTCATACCCTGAGTCGTAAGCCTTACCAAATCTGCTCCTGCATTATGCAACTCTACACACTGTTGATATGAGGCTTCAATATCACTGGTATGAGTATTACACATTGATTGAATGGCTATTTTGCCTGTTCCAATAGAGAGTTTTCCAACTTTAACTACAATTTTTTTCATGGATTAAAGATGAAGATAAAGTGTTAAGCTAATCAATAAGGCATGAGGATATGTGAAGAGATAATCCGTTTCACTGAATTTTTTAGGATTATGCAGATAGGAGAGGGAGTAGTTGTAATTGCCTTCAAGATGAAATTCAAATGGTTTGAGTTTTAATGCTAATCCTCCGCCTGCTATAAAACCGTAATCATATCTGTAGTCATGTTTATCAAAACCAATCTCATCTGTAGTCTCTTTATTTATTCGATAACCGCCAAAACCTCCGGCATTAAGCAGTAGTCTCATTTTCCAGAAATCAAAATGAAATTGTGAAACGAATGGAAGAGTAATTACCTCGTAACGTGTTATTTTTTCCTGGTAGCTGAACCCCACTTCGTTCTTTGATATACCTGACTGGAACCCAAATAGATTTATATATCCCCAAAGATCATGGTAATAAGTGTAAATAATTCCATAATTTTGATATGTGTTTATATTTTTAATCTCAATTGTTGGTCTGGTATCCATTCCGCTTATTATGTATCCCGTTCTTACACCAATAAGATGCTCTCTTTTTTGAGCAGGAGACTCATTGAAGAAAACAGTAGATAGAAGAATAGATAAAAAGAGAATAGTATGATTTTTATTAATTTTTTTCATTGAAAATTGTATTAATATCGATACTTTGTATAATTTCCGAGGATTCTGGTATTGTTATAATAGTTGAACCATCAGATAATTTGAAAAGCCGGACTTTTTCCGGTTGCCTCCTTTCAAGAATGCTTCCGGTATCAATAATCCCGTTACCATTTAAGTCTTGCGTTATCTTAATTGAATACTTTCCCGGTTGTAAATATGGAAAAACTAATTTAGAGTCTTTGTTAATTTTATTTTTTCTAAAAGTTTTATCTCTTGTTATATTGGTTATCTCTACAATATACGATTCGTTTACACCTGTTATATCAAGTGTTAAAGTAGCCAATCTGTCATCATAGGGTAAAGATGCCTTTTTTACAATTGAGTCATTTGTGTGATTGTAAATATCCGTAAAGGCTCTCTCTTTTATTTTTAAAGAGTACTCATACCCTGTACGCAGTCTCTCTCCAAATTTAATATTTAATAATCGGCTGTAAGTTGTATCATGAGATACGTTATATGGAACAGTTCCCTCATCCCCCTTTGGTGTCCTGTATTTAAGGGTAACTGAATCTTTTTCAAACTTGATGAGAGGGGCGGGAAAGCTTAAAACAAATCCCTCTTGTTCCAGCATCGCAGGGTCGGCAGTTATATCAAATTCTAAAAGATCATCTCTTTTACTCTCTCCTTTTAAAGGCAAGCTAATCTCAGATGGTTTGCTCTCTGTTTTCTTTTGAATTTTTAAAGGAGGCAGTAAAAAGGTATCTGTTGAGGGTGCTAAAATTCCCAGGGAGTCAGACTTTAAATAGTTGATTAAAAGATTCAAAGTATCAGGAATCTTAGTAGATTTGGTATCAGTAAGCCAAATGACAAGACTATCTCTGGCAGGGTTGAACTCTTTTTTTAAGGAGGACGAATCAATACCTTTAAAGTTTACTGACAGCACTTCACTGTTCTGTTTTGAGAATTTTACGTACACCATCCTGGATTGATGCCTTTTGCACTCTTTTATATACTGCATGTTAGGTTCCTCTTTAAATAGATACAGATTGAGCTCCGAAGTACGACTTAGGGCTGCCAATGTATCCTTCTCGTCTATCAGCATAAATTCATTAAGAGTGTTTTTGATTACGGTTTGGGGGATAATGAGAGAATCTAAAAAAGCAACTCTCTCATTATCTGCATCGTATTTATTGTTATTGTTTTCATCATTAAAAGCATATACCTTGTATGGACCATGTCCGATATTTCTAAGAATAAAAAATCCAAATTTATCTGTTCTGGATATTGCAGAGGGTTTCTCTTTAAAAAGTACAGAATCAGAATCATCCTTATAGATTGCTACGGTTACATTTTCCTGGGGCATAAGATTGAATGCATTGTATACTGTACCTGTACACATCATTGAATCAAGTGTAATACCTGTGGAAAAAGGAAATGTATATTCAGCAAATTGATTGGATTCATTGTTATCAACAATTGATTTTCCAAAATTTAAAGTATAAGTAACTGATGAATCAAGAGTAGAGGGGAAATCTACAATAACGCTTTTACCACGTATCTTTATTTCGGGCCTCTTTTCTGTAGCCGGAGAGAGATATACCCTTTTCATCTCCTCTTTTAAAGCTACATACTCGTCAAATTGTAGCTCAATTCTACCCCCCCTTACAGGAAATTTAACTGTCCCCGAATCGGGAAACGTCTTTAATAAGAGAGGTGGAATTGTGTCTTTTGGCCCTCCCATTGGGGGTGCGGTAGTATTGGCACATGAAAATAGAATGAACTTAATTACTATTCCGATTATAAGAAAACCTATTATGTTACCAACTGTTACAGCCCTGTTTATACTATTATTTATCATATTCAATCCTCTATTATTTCTGCTCTGAAAACTCGCTCAACACCTTTGATACCTGTCATTTGTTTAATCATTTTCTCAAGATCTTCCGTACTATGGACATACAAATCTATATAACCTTCGAATATCCCATCATGTGTCTCAATGAATATTTTTCTGATATTGACGCTTAATTCAAGAGTTATGTATTCTGTTAATTCCTTTAGTATTCCTATCCTATCAATACCTCGCATGCTAACTCTGGCAAGGAATGAGAGAACTGTGTGTTTTGTCCATTTGGCTTTTACAATTCGTTCTCCATATCTTGAAGCAAGTTCAATTGCCTCCTGACAACTATTTTTATGTACTATAACCTCTTCATTATCGTCTATAAAGCCTATAACTTTATCCCCAGGTATGGGCTTACAGCATGATGCTACCTGATAGGAGAGGGTTTTTTCTAAAGGATTTTCTGTAAGCAGATAATCTGTTTTTTTGTCAATTTGAGACTTACCGAGTGTGGGGAGAAATGATTTTTCTAAATTACCGCCGGATTCCTGTTCATCCAATTCTTCTTCCACCAAAATATCATTATCTGTTAAATCATCTGATGGCATATCAATTCCGGCAATCTTTGAAAATTGTAAACTCCAGTATCTTACGAATTTATTTGTGGTATTTTTCTTTAATATCTTTGATAGGTCTGTCAGGTTTATGATCCCTGCGCCAACCTTGCTGAAGAGCTCATATCTGTTGGTTAGGCCGTAATGTTCCACTAATTTTTTATAAACCCTCGCCTGAGGTTTAATCCCTAATTCTGTCAGATTTTCTTCAATTACTAACTGTCCGTGTTTTAAATGATCTTTAATCTCAGATTTTAAAGCATCCATTATAAATCCTTTGGCTTTTGAAGATTTTACAAAATCTAACCATTCTCTTTGAGGCTTTTGCGACTCAGCGGTTATTATTTCGATTTGATCACCATTTTTCAACTCATATGTCAACGGTACCAATTTAAAATTGGCTTTTGCTGCTATAGCTTTATTGCCAATTTCAGAGTGAATGGAATATGCAAAGTCTAACGCTGTATGTCCTTTTGTTACTGTCTTTGACTCCCCCTTAGGGGTGAACACATAGATTTCGGATGTGAGAAGATCGGAATGGAATCTATCTAGAAATTCCAGGGCATTTGAATCTGGGTTTTCCAAAACTTCACGGACCATATTCAACCATTTATCCATTTCGCTCTCTGATGGTATTCCCTCTCCTTTATATTTCCAATGGGCAGCGACTCCTCTTTCTGCCAATTCATTCATTCGGGTAGTTCTTATCTGTATCTCAATCCAATTACCCTGAGGACCCATCACTGTGCAATGAAGCGCTTCGTAGCCGTTTATTTTTGGAGTACTTACCCAATCTCTTATTCTATCCGTTTTTGAGATGTATAACTCTGTAATCAAGGAGTAAATATGCCAGCATTGAACCCTTTCGGGCTGATCTTCTTTTGCATCGAATACTATTCTTACTGCATATAAATCATAAATCTGTTCAAAAGGTAATGATTTAGTCTCCATCTTTTTCCAGACAGAGTAGGGGGTTTTTGTCCTCTTTGTTATAGTAAATTTATAGCCGGCCTGTTTTAGACTCTCGGAGATGGGCTCTATAAACAAATCCATGGCACAACCTCTTTCTGCAACCGTCCGTTCGATTTTTTCCTGAATCTCCTGATATTGAGAGGGGACCGTATGGTATAGCCATATATTCTCAAGTTCAGATTTAATACCGTATAAACCAAGCCTGTGTGCCAAAGGGATAAAAATGTACATTGTTTCGCTCAGGATCTTTGATTTCTTATAATCGGGGATATAATCCAGAGTCCTCATGTTGTGCAATCTGTCGGCCAGCTTAATTAGAATCACCCTCACATCATCATTAAGAGTAAGAAGGATTCTTTTAAAATTTTCGGCTTGCCCGGATGTCCTTGAATCAAATGCACTTTTAATTTTTGTCAGACCATCTACAAGAGAGGCAACCTTTGCTCCAAAGAGCCTCTCTACATCTTCAATAGTGTATGAAGTATCCTCAACTACATCGTGAATAAGAGCTGAAACAATTGATTTATAGCCGAGTCCGATTTCTTGAACTACAATCTGGGCTACTGCAATAGGGTGAAGAATATAAGGTTCTCCGGATATCCTGCGCACTCCATTGTGGGCCGCCCTGGCAAATTCAAAGGCTTTGAGAACTGTTTCATACTCTTCCTGATTTGCACACCTTTTTAAACTTGCAAGTCTTAAAACCTCGAACTCTTTATCAATCAGTTCATTATCTTTTGCAGTAAACATTCTAAATCAATTTGTTGTAAAGTTAATCTATTTGACCATCTGCATTATCAATATTATATACATTTTGGTAAGCGTGTGAAAGCTCGACTCCAAAAAGAATCAATGTCCAGCTGATTTTCATCCAAACCAAAAAGAGGGGTATTGCGGCAAAAACACCATATATCATATTTAAATTTGCCACGAGCAGTTGAGTTTCAAGGTAGAAGAATTGTACAACAATAAAAGCGAAAGCCAGTACAAGTGCACTTTTAAATGCAGCAGTGACTTTAACCTTTGTGTTGGGTATAAATTTATACATTATTGTAAATACTCCTGTTACAAAAATATACGAAACCAACCATGTAAATATTGAAGTTAATGGTATTATTTTATCTATTTTTAATCCTATTGAATTTAAAATATCTGAATATACCAACCCCAGGGTGAGAAAAATAAAGATAACAAGAGGTGAAAGTATCAGCAATAACAGGTAGTACGCTAATCTCTTCTTTATAGACCTGCCGTTTGGCAGTTTCCATATTTCATTAAAGGACTCCTCCACATTCAGCATTAATACTACTATTGTGGAGACGAGAAAAAGAAAGCTTATTGTACCAAATATCCCTCCCTGACTTTTATTAATCAAGTTGTTTGCGAATTGCACAATATAGGCTATAACCTCCTCATTACCTTCAAAATAGGTGTATAGAAGATCTTCGAGTTTTTTACCAATCCCAAAACCGTTTGTAATTGCAAATGTTAGAGAAACAAACGGTACGACTGACATGGCAGAATAGAAACTCAATGATGCAGCCTGCAATGAAACTCTGTTTTTAGTAAATCCTTTTATGGTGATAATCAGCACTTTTAAATATTTAACCAATCTGGCTCTCATATTGCTTAGCTCAGATAAATCGAGATTCCAAATATCTGTTAAAAGAAATTTCAGCACTCTCTTATATGTGCGCTTTATTTCACTATAATTTTTCAAGACAGTTTACTTAAAAATTTTGTTGACTCAATAATATATTTTAACCATTAATATTATATCATATATCTACATTGATCTTGTAAAATAATCAATTATTAATAATTTTAAAAAAATCATCTTCCGAAATAACAGGTATTGACAAAGTTTTAGCTTTTTCTATCTTGGAAGGCCCCATATTTTCTCCGGCAATAATAAATGATGTGCTTTTGCTAATCGAAGCTGATACTTTTCCTGAGTGTTTTTCAATTAGATCTATCAATAGATCCCGTGGAATTGAAAAAATTCCCGAAACTACAATTGTATCACCTTTTAGTTTATCTGATTTGACTGATTCCAAACTTTTCAATTTAAAATTGACCCCGGCATTTATCAGCTCTTCAATATTATCCCTGTTTTTTTTATCGTTAAAGAATGAGATTATTGAATCAGCCACTATTTCGCCAATATCCTCAACCTCTAACAACTCCTCTTTAGTGGCATTGGCAAGTTTCTCGATCTCTTTAAAATGGAATGCTATTTTTTTTGCGGTTGTTTCTCCTACATGCCTTATTCCTAAAGCGTAAAGAACTTGATTAAACGGCCTGGACAAAGATTTTCCTATACTCTCTTTAAATCTTTTAACTGATCTCTCCTTCCATCCTTCCATCTCTAAAAGTTGCTCATCGTTAAGGTTGTAGAAATCAGACGGGTTTTTTACAAATCCCAATTCGAACATCTGTTCAATTGTGGCTTCTCCCGCAAGTATATCCATTGCTTTTCTACTCACAAAGTGGAGTAATCTACCTTTAATCTGAGTAGGACAGCCCGTAGAGTTAGTACAATAATGTTTGGACTCTTCCGGTTCTTTATAAAGAAACGTACCGCAATCAGGGCATCTTTCCGGGAATTTAGGTATTTCTAATCCGGGTTCTCTTCTATTGAGTTCAACACCAACTATTTTTGGAATAATCTCTCCGCCTTTTTCTATAATAACGTAATCACCCAGATGAATATCCAGTATTTGCATCTGATCTGAATTGTGAAGTGATGCTCTTTTTATTATGGAGCCGGATAGTTGAACAGGTTCAAGATTTGCAACAGGAGTGACAGCGCCGGTTCTTCCCACTTGATAATCAATGGAAAGTAGTTTTGTAACAGCCTGCTCAGCTTTGAATTTATACGCTGTTGCCCATCTGGGGAATTTGGATGTTGCTCCTAGAAGTTTCTGATACTCAATACTGTTAACTTTGATAACAACTCCGTCTGTCGGAAAATTTAACCCTTTTCTCTTTTTATCCCAATAGTCAATGTATTCAAATATCTCTGCTATATCAGAACATACTTTAATATGGGAAGAGATTGGAAATCCCATAGATTCTGCCCATTTAAGAGATTCATAGTGAGTTTTGAAGGTAAAACGATCTTCTGCAATATTATACAATAAAATCTTTAGTCCTCTGTTTCTAACATCATTGGAATTTAAGAGTTTCAGAGAACCAGCCGCAGCGTTTCTTGGATTAGAGAAGAGCTGTTCTTCCTCTGTTTCTCTCACTTTATTTAATTTATCGAACTGATCCCAAGGCATATAGATCTCACCTCTTATATCAAAAGTTTTTAGTTTTGAGTCTGCTGGTATTTTCGAAGGAACACATCCAATCGCTTTAATATTTTCAGTAACATTGTCACCTACAGCTCCATCTCCTCTTGTAACAGCTTTTACAAATTTTAAATCTTCATATGTTAACGATATAGCAGAACCGTCTATCTTGAGCTCACACACATACTCTACAGAAGTACCAACTGCTTTTTCAACCCTTTCGTTGAAAGCATATAAACTATCTTTATCGTAAGTATTACTTAAAGATAACATTGGAGACTTATGTGTTGACTGGGAAAATTCTTTAAGAAGAGGAGCTTTTATACCTTCCTGAATATCGCTGCCTACTTTAGCTGTAGGTGAACTATCTGATGCAAGTTCCGGGTATCTGCTTTCCAGCGCCTCCAGTTCCTGCATAAGAAGGTCATATTCAAAATCGGATATTTCCGGCTCATTATTAATATAATAAAGCCTGTTATGTTTTTCTATTTCATCTCTTAAAAAGCTTATACGCTTTCTGGCTTCACCTTTTGTATACTTTGTCTTCATCTTCGCAAATTTACATTATTTTTAAATATTATTAACTTTGCGCCGTCAACAAATTACGCAATGAAAAAATCTATTCTAATTTTAACAGGAGGAGGACCAGCTCCGGGAGTGAACACAGTAGTGGGGAGTATTGCTAAAACCTTTATTAATAAAGGGTATCGCATTATTGGAGTACATGAAGGTTATAAAGGGATATTTTCTGAAAATCCTCATTTTATTGAGATTGACTTTCTTTTAGCCGATTCAATTTTTAACAGAGGAGGTTCTTATCTGGTAATGAGCAGATATAAACCATCTCAGAAAGATTTTGAACAGAAATTCAACCTAAACTTCTTTATCGATAACAATATTATTTTACTTATCACTATTGGTGGAGACGATACTGCTTCAACAGCAAACAGGGTGGCCAGATTTCTTGAAGAACATGATCATAAAATTGCCAATATACATGTTCCCAAAACAATAGATAATGATTTGCCTCTGCCTTTACAAAGACCGACATTCGGGTTTGAGTCGGCAAAATCAGAAGGAGCAAGACTGGCTACAACTATTTATGAGGATGCCAGAACAAGCAATAATTGGTTTGTTGTATCTGCAATGGGAAGGTCTGCAGGGCATCTTGCTTTTGGTATTGGTGCGGCGGCACACTATCCGATGATTGTAATTCCAGAGATGTTTAATAAGACATCCATCACTTTAAATAAAGTGGTTAAATTGGCTGTATCTGCGATAGTTAAAAGATTAATACTTGATATCAATTACGGAGCTGTCATGATCTCGGAGGGTATATTCCACAATTTGAGTGAAGAGGAGCTGGAAAGGTCTGGTATAACCTTCTCTTTTGATGAGCATGGTAACCCAGAATTGGGAAAAGTTTCAAAAGCTCATATCTTCAATGAGATGCTGGAGAAAGAGTTGAGAACATTAAAATTATCCACTAAATCAAGACCTGTTGAATTTGGTTATGAACTAAGATGCCAATCTCCAAGCGCTTATGACTTGGTCTATTGCACTGAACTGGGTATAGGCGCTTATCAGTTATTTGAGGAGGGAGAGACAGGTTGTATGATATATATTGACCATTTAGGCAAAGTTAAACCTTTGTACTTAAAAGATATTCAAGATCCTGAGACTGGTAAAATCCTACCTAGAGGAATAAGCTTAGAGTCAGATAGAGTTAAAGTTATCATTAATAATATAATGCAATATATCACTGAAAGTGATTATGAAGGTGCAAAAAAATATTTGCCTAATCCGGAGTTATATGATTTTAGAAAAATTTTAAACTGGTAATCTATTTATATAAAGCTAATTGGAAGGAAAAATTATCATCTATCAAGTATTACCAAGATTATTTGGAAATTTAAATGAAAACTGTATTCCCGACTCTCCATATGAAACAAACGGTTCCGGAAAGCTGACATTTTTTACAAATACTATTTTAAACGAAATCAAGAAGTTGGGATGTTCTCATATATGGTATACAGGGGTTATTGAGCATGCTACCTGTACATCATTTGAAGAGTTCTCCATTAAATCGAATCATCCTGATATAGTAAAGGGTAATGCAGGTTCACCGTATTCTATAACAGACTATTATGATATCTCACCTTCATTGTCAGTTGAAATAAACAACAGGATAGAGGAGTTTAAAGAATTATGTATTAGAACGCATAATGCCGGCTTGAAAGTTATAATTGACTTTGTTCCTAATCATATATCAAGAG
>CAYZPF010000004.1:0-34445 GCA_964479995.1 uncultured Muribaculaceae bacterium
TAAAATCCCCTTTCTCACCGGTGTATGCATGGCGATTCCCATCCTTTTGAGAAATAGTAGCCAGGTATATAGGCTCACCCTTATTACTCTTTAGAGTACCGGAGACATAAAAATCCTGGCCAATTAAAATGGCGGGGTAGATAATGATAAGAGCAAGTATTGTGAGAGTTTTATTTTTCATGGTAAGTTTATGGTTGAGATGTATTTTTATGCTTTTGGACTTCTTTTACTTCTTGTGGGTACGTTTTTGCTTACGGTATCCTGATATCCTAACTCTTTTAAGTTAAAAAGTACCTGTTGGACCTGCGAAGGGGTTAAGTTTAATCCATTTTTTACACCACCGGACAGATGAATCTCATCTCTAATAATCTCGTCTTTTATGTTTTCATGTTTCATTACATTTCCGGTAACGAATAATACAGGTACTACTGTTATGAAAATGATTATTGCAGCAGCAGCGCCCATATAGAGACTGGATATATCAATGCCAAAATAGTTTTTAGTACTTTTCCTTAGTTTATTTAAGAACCTAAATCTGTGCCCGGGTAGAGGTTTATTGTAAATCGCGTTATTTTCGGACTCTTTGAGCATTTCTATAATACTTACATCAATATCCGAATCTATATTATATTTATCTGTTTTTTTCATCTTATTCTTTCTAATACCCCTTTTTATAATCTTTTAATATAGTAGCGAGCCTTTTTTTTGCTCTTAAAAACTGTGAACGTACTGTAGCCTCTTTAAGTCCTGTTATTAATGATATTTCTTCGTAATCCATGCCCTCATAATAGATAAGTGTAATAATTAATCGATATCCCGGAGCCATTGATAAAACAGCCTCTTTTAGTTTTATCAACGATATACCCTGCATTTCCAAAAAGAACTGTGAATCCTCTTCGTGCTCTTGTGTAAATTGTTCAACCTTTTCAATCCCTAAAAGTGTCTCCAAGTCATCACTGAAGAGCATTTTATTAGCTTTACGTTTCCTAAGCATATCAATCGATCTGTTTATACAAACCGTTGTAAGCCATTTGTCCGGCTCCCTGATATTACCGTATTTTTCTTGAATTTCAAAGTATTTCAGCAAGGTGTCATGCATTGCTTCTTCAGCCAGCATCCTGTCTTTCAATACAGCATAACTCAAATTATACAGTCGTAGGTAATATTTTTCATATACTTCACCTTCAGGGTGCCCAATTATGTTTTTATTCACAACTCTATAGAGATATAAAACATTTAGTGAGCCTGTCCATAAAAATGAACGAAGCCATTTCAGAAATGTTGCATATTTATTAAAAAATATACAACTCTCCTTAATTGCGGAGAGATCTACAGATTCCGGGCTTAGTTACCTCCTCCCGTAAACGGCCAGGTCGCCTAACTCCTCTTCAATACGCAGGAGTTGGTTGTATTTGGCCATACGGTCGGAGCGGCTCAATGAGCCTGTCTTAATTTGTCCGGAGTTGGTGGCTACTGCAATATCGGCTATGGTTGAATCCTCTGTTTCACCGGAGCGATGAGAGGTTACTGAGGTAAATCCGTTACAATGAGCTAACTCTATGGCGTTGAGTGTCTCTGTGAGAGTTCCAATTTGGTTGACTTTAATGAGGATAGAATTTGTGCAGCCAAGCTCTATCCCTTTCTTCAGGAATAACACGTTAGTTACAAAGAGATCGTCACCAACCAGCTGGATCTTTGAGCCTAATGTGTCGGTGAGTAACTTCCATCCGTCCCAATCCTGTTCATCCATGCCGTCTTCAATGGAATCAACCGGATATTTTTCGGTGAGTTCTTTAAGATACTGAACTTGCTCTTTGGCATCTCTCTTTGCTCCGGAAAGGCCTTCAAATTTAGAGTAATCGTAAATTCCGTCTTTGTAAAATTCACTGGCGGCACAATCAAGGGCTATTGTAATATCTTTGCCCGGCACATAGCCGGCTTTTTCAATAGCAGTAATGATTGAATCGAGAGCATCTTCGGTCCCGTTAAGAGCCGGAGCAAACCCGCCCTCATCACCAACGGCCGTACTCAAACCCCTGTCATGAAAAATTTTCTTTAAAGAATGAAATACCTCAGCTCCCATTCTCAACGCCTCTTTGAAACTTAGAGCTCCTACCGGCCGTATCATAAACTCCTGAAAAGCAATTGGCGCATCGGAGTGAGAACCCCCGTTGATTATATTCATCATGGGTACAGGCAATGTAACCGCATTTGTCCCTCCAATGTACCTGTAAAGAGGTATCTGCAGATAGTTTGCCGCTGCACGCGCCACAGCAAGGGATACGCCAAGAATAGCATTTGCACCCAGTTTAGATTTGGTGGAAGTCCCATCCAACTCTATCAGGAATTTGTCTATTTGAGCCTGATTAAGGGCATTCATTCCCAAAATTGCAGGAGCAATGATGTCATTTACATTCTTAACAGCATTTAAAACACCCTTTCCTGAATAACGCATTTTATCGCCATCTCTTAGTTCAAGAGCTTCATTGGCACCTGTGGAGGCGCCGGAAGGTACGGCAGCCCTTCCTAAAGTGCCGGAGATAAGCTGAACATCTACTTCAACAGTAGGATTACCTCTGGAATCGAGGATTTCACGGGCATGTATATTACAAATTTCCATATTTTCAGTTATAATTTAGTTTAAGTTAACACAATTTTTATCAATTTAATCTCTTAGCATGTACTCAATAGTGCTAACCACCCTGACAGTTTTGATCTGAGGTGTGTTTGCATCTCTGTCAACGATCGAAAACTGCCCCTGGTTGGCACTCTTTATTTTACCCAGTTTGCTCTTTGAGTCTTTGGCAAACTTTTCGGCTGCCTCCCTGGCACTTTTAGTAGCTTCCTCAATCATGGATGGCTTTATCTCATTCAAAAGAGTATAGATAAATTGAGTTTGATACTGATAATCACCCGCAAGCAGTGCAACGCCCTTTTGCAGAAGCTCGGATTGGCTTGAGATTATCTTCATAACCAAATCAATTTTTTCTGATGTTACAGTAAGGACACTCGTGATGTTGTATCTGTACGGAGAGGGTTGACTCTGATATCTCTCTGCATTCATATCAATTATCGAAGGAGCGGATACTGTTATCTCTTTATCATCTATGCCTTTAGATTTAAGATAGTCCAAAATTATCCGGTTCTTTTCATTTATAGATTTATATAGCACCATAAGATCATTACCAATCTCTTTATATACCACAGGCCAGATAACTCTGTTTGCATCAACTTCTCTCTCTGCAAGGCCTTTAACTGTAACTACCCTGTCATAAGATTTGAAGGAGACTACGGCACTTTTTATGAAAATGCCCAGGACAATAAGCCCAATCATTATGAAGAGGCCGCCGGATGTTGTTTTTTCTGATATGCTTCGTCCCATATTTTTATTAAATTTGTTTAGTTTTATTTATACATTCGACAAATATCGAGCCATGAAATCTTTTTTAAAACTCCTCTCGTTAACTGCTTTACTCTTAATATCTGTATCAATTACCTACTCACAGGAGGCTGAAACTTTAACTATAGTAAAAGGAAGAGAAGATACTGTTAACAGCTCCAGGCATTATGTAGTAGGCGCTGCTCTCAAGAGGTCAAAGATTTTTATTAATGGTCGTTCTGTCAAACAGTATTCAACCGGGTCGTTTGGAGCCGAAATTACCCTTGCAGAGGGTGATAATCCCGTAACGGTAAGGGTTGTAAACGGAGAGATTGATACTGTTGATACTTTCAATGTGTACTTTCAAAGAGCTACTCCTAAACCCCTGGACAATCAACTGAATTTTTTCCCAAAAAGAGTTATTAAAACCAAGCCGGGAGCCTATCTAAACTATGGAGCAGGAGATGATCGTCTGGGCGGAGCAAAGATAAATTTTTTAGCTGAGGGAATCAAGATGGAGCTTATTGATTCAATAAAAAATTTGTATAAAGTGAAATTATCAGAGAGTCGCTATGCTTTTATTCCGAAACAATTTACAGATTTTGAGCCCTTTGGAACTCCTCCTGCCACCTCTCTCTCCGGCTCCTGGAATGTAAGCAATACCGGTAAAACAGACAGAGTCAGGATAGCGATAGATAACAGACAACCTTATACCATACACAGAGAACTTGATCCGAATATTCTTGTTGTTGAGATACATGGCATTCAATGCAATTCAAACTGGATTACACAATACCTGAACCTCAAGGCTATTGAGTATGTCCACCTGAGACAGAGCGAATCTGATATTCTATCGGTTATTGTTAAACTTAGAGATAAATACAGTTGGGGCTATGCCGTTGATTATACGGGAGGCTTTCTGGATATAAACATTAACCATACTCCGGAAGCCATAGTGCAATCTGCGAGACCTACTTTAAAAGGGCTGGTAATAGGTGTGGATGCAGGGCACGGAGGTGAGGCCGAAGGTGCAGTAAGCCCGTCGGGAATGAAAGAGAAGGACCTCAATCTGGCTATGGTTTATATGCTTAAAGAGGAGCTTGAGAACAGAGGGGCAAAGGTAATTTTAAGCAGAAGCGGGGATGTGGATGTTACAATGCTTGAAAGAGTAAATATTTTCATTGATGAGAAGATAGACCTATTGGTATCGGTACACTGTAATGCAGGAGGAAACCCTCTTAATCCAATGGGTACGAGTACATATTACAGGCATATTGAGTATAGAACTTTGGCAGAAACAATTCTGAAGAGACTCACAGAACTGAATGTTGTAAATTTTGGACTGGTTGGCAATTTTAATTTCTCTCTTAACTCTCCAACACAATTTCCTTCTGTCCTGGTAGAGACTCTTTTTATGAGCTCTCTCCCCGACGAGGAGAAACTGGCACAACCCAATTTTCAAAGAGAACTAATGGTAAAAGTTGCCAAAGGGTTAGAAGATTATATCAAGATTGTAAAAAGTGATTTAAAGAATTGACAGCCAAAGGAGTATATGGGATTTAGACTTTCATCTGACTTTAAGCCTACCGGCGACCAGCCGGAAGCTATTGAACAGCTTTCGACTCATTTAAGAGATGGGGTAGAGGGTGTGACTCTATTAGGAGTAACCGGTTCGGGCAAAACATTTACAATGGCCAATGTAATTCAAAATCTGCAACGCCCTGCGCTCATCCTAAGCCATAACAAAACCCTTGCCGCACAGCTTTACGGAGAATTCAAGGCTTTCTTCCCTGATAATGCTGTAGAGTATTTTGTCTCATATTACGACTATTATCAGCCGGAAGCCTATCTGCCCGTCACAGATACCTATATTGAAAAGGACCTGAGCATAAACGATGAGATCGAGAAGTTAAGACTCTCTGCCTCCAGCTCACTCCTTTCGGGCAGGAGAGATGTCATTGTGGTCTCAAGCGTCTCTTGCCTTTACGGGATAGGCAATCCCGAAGATTTTCATGCAAACACCGTTAAAATAGTGAGAGGTGAAAGAGTTTCGCGTAGCAAACTCTTGTATGCCTTGGTAGATAGCCTCTATTCCAGAAACGAAAATGAGTTTAAGAGGGGTGTTTTTAGGGTTAAAGGAGATACTGTGGATATTTATCCGGCTTACTCCGATACCGCCGTAAGGGTAATTTTCTTTGGAGACGAGGTTGAAAGTATAGAGCTGTTTGAACCAATGTCGGGAGGATTTATACAAGAACTTACAGAAATTTTCATCTATCCTGCCAATATCTTTGTAACCACTAAAGAGAGAATTAAAAGCGCCATCTCTCAAATTCAGGATGAGATGGTTGAAAGGTACAATTACTTTATGGGTATCGGGAAGCCGCTGGAAGCTAAACGCCTTAAACAGAAAGTAGAGTTTGATATAGAGATGATAAAAGAGATTGGCTACTGCTCCGGAATTGAAAATTACTCGCGCTTCTTTGATGGAAGAGAGCCAGGGATGAGGCCATTTTGCCTTATTGACTATTTTCCCAAGGATTTCATCACATTTATTGACGAGAGCCATGTAACCATTCCGCAAATCAGAGCAATGTACGGAGGCGACAGGTCTCGTAAAGAGACGCTTATTGAGTATGGTTTCCGGTTACCGGCTGCAGCAGACAATCGCCCGTTACGCTTTGACGAGTTTGAGGTTATTACCGGGCAGAAAGTGTTTGTAAGCGCAACACCTGCCGATTATGAACTGGCAGCATCAGAGGGGTTGATTGTAGAGCAGGTTGTAAGACCTACCGGACTGCTTGACCCCCCTATTGAGGTTAGGCCTACAAAGAACCAAATAGACGATTTACTTGAGGAGATACGGATCAGGGCAGATAAAGACGAGAGGATTTTGGTAACTACATTGACTAAAAGAATGGCAGAGGAGCTGGATAAATATCTCTCAAAGATTGAAGTGAGGTGCAGATACATCCATTCAGATGTGGATACGCTTGAGCGGGTAGAGATTTTAGAGGATTTTCAGGCCGGCAGATTCGATGTTTTGATTGGAGTTAACCTTTTAAGAGAGGGGCTGGATCTACCCCAGGTATCGCTGGTGGCGATTCTTGATGCCGATAAGGAGGGGTTTTTAAGATCGGCCAGGTCCCTTACACAAACTGCAGGAAGGGCAGCCAGGAACATTGAAGGCAAAGTGATTATGTATGCCGATACTATTACGGGATCAATGCAAACAACCATTGACGAGACTAATCGAAGGAGAAAAAAACAAGAGGAGTATAATAAGCGCCACAACATTATCCCCAGGCAGATTGTTAAACAGGCAAGAAATGTGTTAGGTAAAGTAAGAGATTATGAGATTCCGGCAGAGCCTGTCAATCCTCTGCTTTCCGACCCCGTTATGGCAAAGTTCAGACCGGAAGATATTATCAAATCTATTGCTTCGGCAAAAGCTAATATGGAGAGTGCAGCTAAAGAGCTTGATTTCTTGAGAGCTGCAAGATTCAGAGATGAAATGAATGCGCTTAAGCGCTTGTTGAACAGTAAACAAAATTAATGCTATGTTCTCAGCAAAAATGGAGAAGATTTTGGAGTCTTCTACCGAAAAAGAAAAAAGATGGATAACCGATTCCCTCAATATAGCATCAACTGTTCTAAGTGGTGAGACAAGAGGCGACGGCTCGCCTTTTATGGGCCATCTAATCTCTGTAGCCGAGATAGTAGCTTTGGAGATAGGACTTGCGCCTTCTGCCATTGCTGCATTTTTTTTACACGAAGCCTCAAGGACAGACAGCAGTGTGCTCATTCAAAACAAAAAATACTTTTCACAAGAGATACTCTCTATGAGTGAGAGCCTTAATAAGATTTCTACAATCAAACCTAAGGATACAGGACTTGAAGCAGAAAATTACAGAAAACTTATCATAAGCTACTCAAAAGACCCACGTGTAACCCTTATAAAACTTGCAGACAGGCTGGAAGTGATGAGACGCCTTGATATTTTCACAAAATCAAAACAGTTAAGGAAGGCGACCGAAACTCAGTTGCTATACGCACCCCTTGCACACCAGCTCGGATTATACAATATAAAGAGTGAATTTGAAGATCTCTCCTTTAAATTTATTGATCCCGATAACTATAGAACAATCACCAACAAATTAAAGGCCGGGGAACAAGAACGTAAAAGACTTGTTGATCTTTTTATTAAACCGGTAGAGACAGAGCTAAAAAGCTCAAGAATAAGTTACAAACTTAAGAGCAGGACAAAAGGCGCATACTCTATTCATAAAAAGATGGTAACCCAACAGATTCCCTTTGAATCTATTGCCGATCTTTTTGCCATAAGAATCATAATTGACTCGCCGCCGGAGCAGGAACAGGAGCTTTGCTGGAAGGTTTACTCCATTGTAACAGAAAAATACATTCCTGACTCTGATAGATTAAGAGACTGGATCACTGTTCCCAAAGAGAGTGGGTACGAGTCTCTCCACACTACCGTTAAGACAAGAGAGAACAATACAGTTGAAGTCCAGATAAGAACCAAACGAATGGATGAGATTGCAGAGAGCGGTTATGCGGCTCACTGGGCATACAAGGGCGTTAAGAGCGAGGAGAGGCTCAGTAATTGGCTGGTAGGGGTAAAAAAACTACTGGAGAGTGGTGAGAGAATTGACTCATCATCAAAAGAGATGGATCTTACGCTTGATGAGATATTTGTCTTTACTCCCGACGGAGATTTGAGACGATTAAAAGCCGGAGCATCGGTGCTGGATTTTGCATTTGATATTCATTCCAATTTGGGGGTGAAGTGTTCTGGCGCCAAGGTTAACGGTAAGGCTGCCTCTATAAGAGAGAGGCTTAAGACAGGGGATGTTGTGGAGATAATGAGCAGTAAGAACCAAAAGCCTTCATCTGACTGGCTCAACTATGTAGTCACCTCAAAAGCCAGGGCAAGGATAAAACAAAAACTGAACGAAGAGGTGAGTAAACGGGCGCTTGAGGGGAGAGAGCTGCTTGAGCGCAGATTGAACAACTGGAAGCTTGAATTCAATGATGAAGTGATATCCTTTCTTCTAAAGAACTATAAGCTAAAAACGGCCGCCGAACTTTATGTTGATATCGCGAATGAAGCTATTGATACAGCCCAGATAAAGTCATTACTCTTTGCCAGAGACAAGGAGACGTATGAATCGAGGGAAGTCACACCCCCTGTAATTTATAAGCCAGACAAGGGTGAAAGCGATAGCTCCGGAGACTACCTTATAATAGACGACAAAGTAAGAAACGTTGGTTACAAGTTAGCTAAGTGTTGCAACCCCATTATGGGGGACGACATATTTGGATTTGTCACAATTAAAGAGGGAATCAAGATCCACAGGATGAACTGTCCGAATGCTGCAAGACTTTTGGAGAACTACCCTTACAGAATCCATAAGGTAAAATGGAGAGAAGGGGCCACTTCTCAAAATTTTCAGGTCATCCTTAGAGTTAGCGGATATGAAGAGAGCTCAATTTCACAAAAAATTGTAGAGGTTATTGGTATGCTCAATATCTCTCTGCGTAATCTTTCTATTACCGAAGAGAGGGGCTTGGTAGAGGTAAGGCTTGTGGTTTTGGTAACTAACAATCAGCAACTCGATAAGCTGGTTTTCAATATCAGGAAGATTAAGACAGTAAAATCTGTTACCAGAATATCAAATTAGTGAATTTATTAAAGAAAGTGAACAATAAGTATATAAAGATTAGAGGGGCAAGGGTTAACAACCTCAAAAATATTGATCTCGATATTCCGAGAGACGAGATGGTGGTCATCACCGGCATCTCAGGGTCGGGAAAATCCAGTCTCGCATTCGATACCCTGTTTGCCGAAGGACAAAGAAGATTTGTTGAGAGCATCTCATCATTTGCGAGACAGTTTCTGGGTAGAATCTCCAAACCCGATGTAGATGAAATTCAAGGCATACCTCCGGCAATTGCCATAGAGCAGAGGGTAAATACCAGGAATCCCAGGTCTACCGTGGGTTCAACCACAGAGATATATGACTATTTGAGATTAATCTACGCCAGGATTGGAAGAACCTACTCTCCAATCTCGGGAGAAGAGGTAAAGAGAGATACGATTGAAGATATTCTAAACTTCATAAAAACCCTAAAAACAGGTGAATATATCTATTTACTTACGCCAATTGAGTGGCAGTCAAACAAAAATCTTACCGAACAACTTCTCTCTATAAAAGAGCAGGGGTTTACCAGACTCTATTACGAAGGAGATTTGTTGAGAATCGAGAGTGTTCTTAGTGGAGAGATAAAAATAAAGAACGAACTTTATTTATTGATTGATAGAATTTTAAACGACTTATCAGAAGAGAATGAGAACAGAATATACGACTCTCTGCAAACGCTTTTTTCTCTTAAAAGAGGACTGGGTAACGATAGCGGCGCAGTTGCCGTAAAGGAGCATAGTGAAGATAGAATAAAGAGTTTTTCCACCCTGTTTGAAAGAGACGGTATCACCTTTGAAGAGCCCCATGAACTTCTTTTTAGTTACAATAATCCCCTGGGGGCCTGCAAACTTTGTTCAGGTTATGGTAAGGTTATTGGAATTGATGAATCGTTGGTAATACCCAATCCTAATCTTAGTATCTATGAAGATGCCGTAGCCTGTTGGAGAGGAGAGACTATGAAAAGCTTTAAAGAGAGGTTAATAAGCTCGGCGCACAAATTTAACTTTCCAATCCACAAACCATATAAAGACCTCACTCGTGAGCAAAAAAGGTTGTTGTGGAAAGGTAACGACCATTTTGCCGGAATAGACAATTTCTTTAATATGATTGAATCCAATAAATATAAGATTCAATATCGCTATATGCTTAGCAGATACTCCGGTAAAACCATCTGTCCCGAGTGTGAGGGAAGACGTTTGGTAAAAGAGGCCCTTTACGTAAAAATTGGAGGATACTCCATAGATCAACTTCTGGAGATGAGTGTAGAAGAACTTAATGAGTTCTTTATAAGCTTAAAGCTTGGGCCACATGAACGGATTATTGCCGAACGCCCTCTGAAAGAGTTGAAATCCCGTTTAAAATGTATGATATCCGTAGGGTTACCCTATTTGACTTTAAACCGCCCTTCCAATACCTTGAGCGGGGGGGAGAGTCAACGCCTCAATCTGGTAAGCTCAATCGGAAGTTCTCTGGTAGGTTCGCTCTATATATTAGATGAGCCAAGTATAGGATTGCATCCGCGTGATACTCAAAAGCTTATTTCGGTACTCAAAGAGCTAAAAGAGCTAAAAAACAGTGTGCTTATTGTAGAGCATGACGAGGAGGTGATGAGAGCTGCCGATGAAATAATTGATATAGGTCCCTTTGCCGGACACCATGGCGGAGAGCTGGTATATCAAGGCAGTACAGATGTTCAACCCTCTCCGGAGCAACTTACTAAGAGCCTGACATTGCGCTATCTTAATGGAATTGAAAAGATTGAATTACCTCGGATGAGAAGAGGATGGAGCAGCAGTATTATAATTAAAGGAGCAGCAGAGAACAATCTCAAAGAGATAGATGTAGAAATTCCGTTGAAGGTGCTTACTGCAGTTACCGGGGTAAGCGGATCGGGAAAATCTACCCTGGTAAGAGAGATTCTATATCCGGCACTCAACAGGAAAATAAATCAATTGGGAGAAAGGCCCAAACAGCATAAAGAGCTTACCGGAGATCTCTCCAGGATTACGGCAGTAGAGTATATTGATCAGAATCCGATAGGCAAATCATCGAGGTCTAATCCTGCAACTTATCTTAAAGTTTACGATGAGATCAGGAGATTATTCTCCGAACAACCATATGCAAAAGCAAATGGATACGGCCATTCTCACTTCTCCTTTAATATTGACGGAGGCAGATGCCCCGAATGTCATGGAGACGGAGTTATAAAAATTGAGATGCAATTTATGGCCGATGTGCAGATGGTTTGCGAGTCCTGTATGGGAAAGAGGTTCAAGCCGGATATCCTGGAGGTTAAATATCATGGAAAAAATATCAATGATGTACTATACATGAATGTAGATGAGGCAATAGAGTTCTTCTCCTCTCAAAAAGAGAGCCTGGCTCAGAGGGTTGCAGAAAAATTAAAACCTCTTAAAGCTGTCGGCCTCTCATATATTCAGTTAGGACAAAGCAGCAGTACGTTGAGCGGCGGCGAGAGTCAAAGGGTGAAACTTGCTTCATTCTTAGCAAAGGAGCAGGGTAATGAGTCAATAATGTTCATTTTTGACGAGCCAACAACAGGCCTTCACTTTTATGATATTAAAAAACTTATGGATTCATTCAATGCCCTTACCTCCAAGGGGCATTCAGTTGTGGTCATAGAGCATAACTTAGATGTAATCAAATGTGCCGATTGGGTTATTGATTTAGGACCCGAAGGTGGCGACGAAGGCGGTGAGTTAATCTTTGCTGGTACACCTGAAGAGCTTGTGAAATGCAAAAAAAGCTATACCGGGCACTATTTAGCGCGGGTAATTTAGGCGATGAACCGGAACTGCCAAATGGCCGGCAGGCTCTGGCAGAGTTAATTTACCTGGCAAGAAGTTCATTTAAAAGAAGAAAGATGAGTTTTGTGCGCTCTTTGAGAACAGAATAGTTTATAAAATAGTGTTCGTCTGTGGGTTTGTAGGTGTGCATATGGATTCCTGATGTAAACATCATTGATGGGATACCTGCTTTTGTTAAATTGTAATTATCAGAGGTTTTAAGGAATACATCATAAAAAGCTTTGCTCCCGTAAAAGGTGTGATCAATATCTATCAGCAACCTGTTCTTACTCTTTATCTCATCTAATAGTCTTGAAATTTGAGTTCTTATCTTTGAATCGGCAACATAGAGAAGGTAATTGTCAAACTTGCCGGGAGGAGCAAAGGTTGAACCAATTTGGTCAATATTTACGGCATACTTAATTTTACGGGCAGGGACGGGCAGATTCTTTGCAAAGTATGATGAGCCTGCCAGATCAACCTCTTTTGCGTCAAAAAGGGCGAAGATGATATTTTTCCGAGGCCCCTCTCTGTTAGCTCTCATCTCTGAGAAGAGAGAAGCTATTGTTAACAGTGATGCAACCCCGGAAGCGTTATCGTCTGCACCATTGTATATCTTGCCCCCCAAAATTCCCAGATGGTCATAGTGTGCAGTTACCAACAGGTATTCATCGGTATAATAGAGCGAAGGGACCACTCCAATAACATTTCTGCCGATAGACTCTTCATCTCCATTTTGACGGAGTTTAAAGCTTTTAGTAAAAGTTGTGCTGTAAAAGGGAATCATTCCCAATCTTTCAAATTCTCTTTTGAGATATGAAGAGACAATAAGACTGCCGGCTGTTCCCACTGCTCTGCCCTTGGTAAGATCATCAGAAATAAAAGTTAATGAGCTCTTTAGTCTTTCTTCCTGAATTTCGGAGGTGTAGTTTTTTATGTCAATCGGCTGAGAGTTTAATGTAGCAGCCAATATGAGAGAAAGCAGCAATAGCAGAGGACGGTTAAAATGCATCTATTATTTTTTATATTTGCCAAAAATAATTGTTTTAGTGCCAATTATGCAAAAGAAAAAGAGAAGAAAGGTGCGCTCTAAAGATAATCTGTTTAAAAAGAGAGTGATAAAGATTCTCAAAACTTTTTTTATCTACATACCCGTTCTACTTTTCCTTCTCTCTTTCTTTTGGATAACAATACACAAGTGGCTTCCCGTGTGGTACACGCCTCTAATGGCTATTCGTTCAATTGACTATATTGGAGATAATACATTTAAAACGGTGAAGAGATGGCTGCCTCTCTCAGAGATATCTCCCAATATGGTCTTAGCGGTTATAGCATCGGAAGATAACAGATTTATGGAGCACAGGGGATTTGACTGGATTGAGATAGATAAAGCCCTGGAATCGGGCAAAAAAGGGAAAAAATTAAGAGGTGCAAGTACAATTTCACAACAGACTGCAAAGAATGTATTCCTATATCCTTCCAGAAACTGGTTAAGAAAGGGGCTTGAAGCTTATTTTACTGTTGGTATTGAGCTTATTTGGGGTAAGAAAAGAATAATGGAGGTCTATCTCAATGTGGCTGAAATGGGCAGAGGAATTTATGGGACAGGTGCAGCCGCACAGGTTTTGTTTAATAAACCGGCACAAAAATTGACAGAGAGAGAGTGTGCGCTCATTGCAGCAACACTGCCCAGCCCTTTAAAGAGGAGGGCCAGCAATCCGGGACCTTACGTTAGCTCCAGAGCTACGGATATTCAGGATTTGATGGCTAAAATTCCTCATCCCGACTGGCTAAAGGAACAGAAGAGGCCGGCTGATAAAAAAAGAAAAAATTGAATTTATGAAACGTTTTAAAAGAGGAGTAATACTCTCTGCTTTCCTTGTATTTACCACTACTTCATTGTTTGCCCAGTATGACAAACAGCAATTCTTTCTAAGGGGAAGGCAGGGGCTCATAGAAGGAAAATATGCGCAAGCAATAGAACAGTTCAATATCCTGATTCAACTGGACACAAATCTATATGAGGCTTACTTCTTTAGAGGCATTGCAAAGTATAATCTCGGCGATTTTTACGGAGCACAGAATGATTTTGATAAAACTTTGACTATTAACCCTATATACACACCAGCATATCATTACAGAGCCATAACACTAAGTAGAATTGGCAAGTATGACATGGCAATCAAAGACCTGGAAGAGGCTGTTGACTTAAGACCAGGCTACTCCGATCTATATTTTAGCAGAGGTGTTACATATTTCTTGTCACAACAATTTGAAAAGGCGGTTGAAGATTTTGACAGGTTTTTGAGAAAAGAGCCAAAAGTGGCAGACGGATATCTTAACAGAGGAGCCAGTTATCTCTTTTTGGGAGATACTCTTAAAGCCCTGGGAGATTATGACAGAGCCATTAACCTTAACAGATTCAATTCCGAAGGATTTATAAGAAGAGCCAGAATCTATATGATGCAAAACAGGGACACTCTGGCATTAAAGGATCTCAATTCTGCTTTGGAACTGGACAGTGCCAATACCTTTGCGCTTTTTCACAGAGCGCTGGTAAAGTATGAAATGAAAGAGATAATGAGCTCCCTGGATGATTTTGAAGAGATTCTTAAACTTGAACCTGGCAACGCATTAACCCTCTATAACAGAGCTCTTATCCGCTCTCAAATTGGCGATTTGAATAATGCTATTGATGATTATGACAGGGTAATTGCCATAAATCCCAATAATGTACTTGCATATTATAACCGGGCCTCTGTTTTTATAAGCCTTGGACGATATAGAGATGCAATGGACGACTACTCACAGGCAATCAATTTATACCCCGATTTCGCAAACGCCTACCTAAACCGCTCTTACGTAAAGAATCAATTGGGACAGTTCAACTCTGCCAAGAGTGATTATGAGATAGCACAGAATAAGGTTAGAGAGTATAGAGCAATGAAAGATGACACCACTATGGCTTCACTCTTTGCCGACACTACCCGCAGGTTTGATAATCTGCTTGCGCTGGACGCCGATTTTGCCAAAAAGGACTTCAATGATGAACTACTGCAACACAGAGATGTGGACATCAGGTTGAAGCCACTCTTCAAATTCAAGATAGAGACAGAAAAGAGAGAGATTACTGCCTTGGACAAGATCTTTGAGGATAAACGCATATCAGAATTTATTGGCTCTCTCCCAGTTCCTGTCTCTTTAGCCTCATCTTCACACCCCATTGAGATAGATCTACAACAAAAGTATTTACATAAGATTGACAGTGCATTAAAGAGAGAGAGAGAGGGAGAGTTGCTCTTTGTCAAGGCTATTCTTGAGACCGATAAAAAGCAGTTCAACACTGCTTTAGAGTGCTATACGCTTGCTATTGAAAATGAGCCCGAACAAACTTTCTATTACATAAACAGAGGGGCGCTGCAATCGGAAATGATTGACTTTATCTCTTCAATAGAGAGTAATGTGCAGGTACTCACCTTAGATAATTCAGGAGCTACCAGAGCAAAAGTTAAGGAGAACTCAACCAGAAGTTATGACTATACTGCCGCAATACACGACATGAAAAAAGCGGCAGCTCTATCTCCGGAACTACCTTACATATACTATAATTTGGGAAATTTATACTGCTTGTCGGGTGATTTACCGGAGGCAATCATTCAATATACAAAAGCTGTTTCTCTGTTTCCTTATATTGGAGAAGCATATTATAACAGAGGTTTAGTGCAGATATACCTGCAAGACAGAGAGAAAGGCTGTCTGGATATGAGTAAGGCAGGCGAACTTGGTATAACAGAAGCCTATAGCGTTATAAAAAAATATTGTACGGAAAAATAGCTCTATTTAGCCCCTTTACTTTTTCTTAATCTGCTTACTGAGCGTACGATAGCCTCATCTCTTGCAATGTATTTAACTGCCATAATAACGAGTATCATTGCAATTAAAGGAAAAACCGAGAGGATTGAGAATGATGTTCCGGGCTCTCTCATTTTAATGATAAGCCAAACCAACCAGCCCTGATATGCAAGCAGGATTATTGAGTTAAAGATTGAGACTCTTATCTGGATCATTCTGTAACGATAGAAAAATATTGTAACAAATGATAGTAAAAATGTTACCAGGTTAAGTATCAGTATCTGGTTGTTTTCCATAAAGTACACTTTCTCTTCAACATTGGAGGCCATAACTCCGAAAAACATAGAGAAGAGTAAAGCAGAGGCTGCAAGTAAAAAGAGAGTCTGAATTCTTTGTATCATGTGGATTGATTTTTGCACAAAAGTATAAAACAATTGGCTATTTTTGTAATATAATGGTTTATAAGATGAATAAGATTGCGCCTTCGGAATTGATTATTAATAGTGACGGGTCTGTTTTTCATTTACACCTCAAACCGGAAGAGCTTGCAGAAAGAGTTATTCTTGTGGGAGATCCCGGCCGTGTGGAGATGGTTGCCTCTTTCTTTGATAAAAGAGAGACCGAACGTGCTTCGAGAGAATTTGTTTCTGTTACCGGTATGTATAAAGGCAAGCGCATAACCGCCCTTTCAACGGGAATCGGAACAGACAATATTGATATTGTGTTAAATGAGTTGGATGCCCTTGCAAATATCGATTTTAATACAAGAATGGCGAAAGAGAAGCATAAAAAGTTGAGAATACTAAGGGTAGGAACATCCGGAGCAATACAGCCCCATATTCCTATCGGCTCATATGTATTTTCTCATATATCCATTGGTTTTGATGGGCTTTTGAACTGGTATGCAAACAGAGATAGGGTTACAATTAAGGAGATGGAAGAGGCCTTTATTGATCAGATGGAGTGGCCGGCCAACCTGCCAAAACCATATTTCGCCTCTGCTAACCGGGATCTGATAAATGATTTTTCTGACATAACGATTAAAGGTATTACCATCTCTTCTCCCGGATTTTACGCTCCGCAAGGAAGAGTGCTCAGGCTTCAGCTTACCATGCCCAATATACTAAGTAAACTGGAATCATTCCGTTATAATGGCGAGAAGATTACAAATTTTGAAATGGAAGGTTCTGCAATTGCCGGTCTGGCAACTCTGCTGGGGCATGATGCCGCAACAGTCTGCTGCATTATAGCCAACAGATATTTTCATGAAAGCCACACCGACTATAAACCTTTTATTAAGAAGCTTGTTGAATTATCATTAGACAGAATATGAAACCGGACAGTGAACTTATCTCTTTATTATCTCTGGTGGATGACAATGATCACTTTGTGAGAGATGCCGTCCGGGAGAGGCTCGTTGCGCGAGGTGATGAGACCATTGAGCAAATAGAGAGATATTGGCTGCCGGAACTGCCGGATGATAAAAAGTATATTTTTCAGGATTACATTGAGGAGCTAAAAGCAGATATTGCATTTGAAAAATTTGAGTCACTGCTAAAATCTCCTCAGCCTCAGCTTGATAAAGGGCTCTTTTTGATTACCAAAATTGCAGACATCTCTGCCGAAGAGACAATCTTTTTCCCGGCGCTCGAAAGATTGATAAATGAGTTAAACTCAGAGGTGTCAGAGGATAAAACCCCTTTTGAGAATATTAAAATCTTCAATTACGTATTTTTTAAAAGATTTAGCTTCCATCATACAGATACCCATATGACAATGGAGGAGAGTGCATTAATAGACAGGGTTATTTTATCCAGAGGAGGGAATCCTGTTTCGATCACTTTAGCCTATTTTTTATTGGCAAGAGCTGTCGGTTTACCAATCTATCCTTTGTGCTTCACCGGTGGTTTTGTTCCTGTATATTTAACAAATGAGGGGCAAATTCTCTTCTATTTGAACATTTTTAAACAGGGCTCAATATTTCCGGAAGATACTCTTATACAGTTTTTCCAGGATATTGGGATAGAGTATAATCCTGATACTTTAAAAATTGAAGAGGAGCGCGCATTGGTGGCAATTTATGCCGAAATGCTCGGATATATATTCAGGAACAATGGTAAAAACGAAGTTTATGAGAAGATGGAGAAAATTTCGGATATTCTGGGTGGAGTGAAGTTCTTATAAAAAGCCTCTGTAATTGGCAAAATTACAGAGGCGAGATTAAGTATTAGGTTAAGTAATGACTAACATTACGCAAATATAATAATTTTTTATTATTGAATACAAATATTTTTATTGCCAAAACTCTGTGGAGTAGAGGTTCAGAAAAAAACGGTTTAGGTAAGGGAAGCACTCTTATAGCCACAGTATCGGTTGCGGTAAGTGTCATGGTGATGGTACTGGCTGTATCAATATCGGATGGTTTTAAAAAAGAGATTCAAATGAAGGCTTCGGGGTTTTCAGGAGAGATACTGCTTCATGCTCCGGGAGCAGAGTACACTACCAGTCAATATCCTATTCAGAAAGATATACAATTTTTAGATGTTATTAAAAAGCATCCCTCTATCAAAGCTTTGCAACCATATGCATACAGATCGGGAATAATTAAAAAAGACGACGAGATACAGGGAGTTGTGGTAAAGGGTGTTGATGAAAGTTATAATTGGGACTATTTTAATTCTGTTATTTACGAAGGGAGGGCGCCGGCTGTTTCGGATTCTTTGAAAAAAGGAGAAGTTTTGATATCTCTGCGGTTGGCTAATATGCTGGACTATAGTGTAGGTGACGATATCGTACTCTATTTTATTAATCAAAATGTTAAGGTTAGAAAATTTACTGTTTGTGGTATTTACAGCGCTCAACTGGAAGATATTGATAAAACTTTTATTATAGGTTCTCTCTCAGATATTCAGTCAATTAATGACTGGAATGAGAATGAGATATCGGGTATTGAGTTGCTTTTAAAAAAAGGGGCGAACATAGATAAAACGGCAGAAGAGATTGAATGGATTATTGCCGGAGAGGAGAACGAAACATCCTTCTACGTGACAAAAGTAAGAGAACTCTATCCGCACCTGTTTGATTGGCTATCCTTGCTGGATCTGAACGTGCTTGTTGTACTGATTTTGATGCTTTCTGTGGCTGGATTTAATATGATTTCGGGGTTGCTGATACTTCTTTTTGAGAAGATATCCATGATAGGATTACTCAAATCTTTGGGAATGAAAGATTCCGGTATTCACAAAGTCTTTTTGGTAAGAACTCTGTATCTTGTGCTGATAGGAGCAGTTAGTGGAAATATAGTTGCGGTAACATTGGCGATGATTCAAAAAAAATGGGGTGTGATTACTCTTGACCCTGTGAACTATTTTGTAAATCAGGTTCCCATATACCTAAATCCAACTAAACTAATCATAATGAATGTGATTGCCTTTGTTATTATCTCTGTATTGCTCATGATTCCATCTTTCTTTATATCGAAAGTCAGCCCGGAAAAAACATTGAGGGTAAAATAGACAATAGTAACAGAATTATCTTACCAGCTTTGAGTAGAGTTCATATCTGGAGATGATTTCATCTACATATTTAATTGTCTCTGTGCCTTTAAAACCCGATAAACATGTTAGTTCTTGCGGTAACCTATCAATTGTTCTGATTGCTCCAAGCACCTCTTTTGCATTTTCCCAGTCGTTAGCGTTTATCTCCAGAAAATCTGCAGCTCTGCGTATATCATTCAACCTCCCCTCACCAGCGTTGTAAGCAGCCAGGACAAACTTAACCTGGTTGAGAGAATCTATTTCCGGCCGGTTATAGAGTTTTATCAACCGGTTTATATAGAGTGTTCCTGCCCTGATGTTCTCTTCGGGATCATATACATCTTCAATGTTGAATTGTTTGGCTGTAGAATTTTTAATTTGCATCAATCCGCAGGCTCCTTTGAATGAACGCGCACTTAATGAAAATTTTGACTCCTGATAGATGAGTGATGCAAGAAGCCTCCAGTCCCACCCAATAGTTGCAGAGTACTTCTTAATCAGAGAGTCATAAGGAGAGAGATGTGTCGTAATTCTGTTTTTGAAACTATCCCTCTCATAATACCTGTAATAACTATATACCAGGTTATCGTATTCGCGGGAGTGCTGATAGTAGCCAAACCAGTAGTTAAGATTTTGCAGCAATGGGTATTTTTCTTTTGTAACTACCCATACCTGCTCATAATCATTGAGATCCAGGCTGGATATAAACAGACCGGAGTACTCGTCAGGTATGGTATCTCTGGCGGCATCGGCAACAACAATATCTACTCTGCCCTCTGCAAGTTCTTTCCATGGGTTTGTACCATCAACGGGTGTAACTTTAATATTGCATCTCTGATGTTGTGCAAACCTGTTAAGAAGCTCGTAGTGGAAACCTACAGGATGTCCCTTTTTCAAATACATCCCCCCTCTGATATTAATCAAAGCATTGAGATTGCTTCCTTCTAAAACAGATGTAGCTATATTTTCACTACTCTTTACAGTTTGAGTAATGAATGGAGAGAGCAAAGCAATGAATGTGATTAGGGTAAATTTTTTTATAAACTGCCTCATAGGCTTTAGTTTCTATTTAACATAAAAAGGCCAATGTATTCCGAATTTTATTGTCTTCTCTGGCCTAATATAATGAAGTGCAGAAAAGTAATCCCCATCGGGCCATCCCTGCAGTGCATTTACATATTTAACAAAGATTGATGTTCTTTTCCATTGTAGGTTAATAAACGCATCCATATAAGGGTAGTTGCCTACGAGCCTGCTGTTTTGGTTGTGAAACAGACCAAGCGCAGGGCTGTAGGCAGGGGCATAAAATTCGGTATTAAAAACTACGTCGCTTCCCATTTGAGCAGTCAATACATTTTTGACCAGTTCAAACTCCATAAAATATCTTAAATTAAGACTGAGCATAGGCAGCGGTATTACCTCTCTGTTAGAACTTCTCTGATACAGTATCCTGTTGTTTAAGTGTAAAAAACCTATTTTGAAATTTTTTTGAAGATAGGCCGACATAATTGAGATAATACCATTATGTTGAGCCGGTATCCCTTGAATTCCATAATAGACAGGATTACTTATCACCGAGTATCCAAAGAAGGCGTCAAAGGTGTATTTCGGAATCTCTACGGTCCCCTCAATTCTTGTTTCCGTAATATTCTGAAAATTATTTTTCCAACTGTAATGATTTGAATAATAGGAACTTGATAACCAGTCTACTCTTTTGTTATCTATCAGGATTTTCCCGTTAATATGAATTCCCTCTTTATGGGGATAGAATGATAGACCCAGTTTTGAGCAATATTTAAAATTGTTTGCATAGTATCCTGTTAAATTATATTGTGCAAAAGCACCCCATCTGACATATTTTTTAAAATTCCCGTCAGCCCCAAAATAGAGGTACAGATTATTATATACTTTGTTAGAAATCTCATCGGTATAAAACCGAGGTTCGAAATTATAAATTTCCATGAGCTGATATCCCACACCCCCGTCTAATCTCGAAATAATTGCATTCTGAGACCAGGGCTGGAGCCTGATGAACAGCCTGTTTTCAAGATTGTTGACCCTTATGGAGTCATTGCTGTTATTGGGATCTAAAAGGAAAGTATTGTTGTAAAAGCTTCTCCCGACAGAATCTGCCGGTAATATCTCATCTGTATATTTTTTTGAATATGCGGAATACTCAAATGAGTGACCAAAGAATGTGGTAGTACCCTCACCGGCTCCAAGGGTATCTTTTTTGAAAATCATCAGCGGAATTCCGTACGAATGGGTAAGAAACAAAGTCCTGCCATTTATCTTATTGTTGGCAGACTGCAGCCTGTATGCCAGCGTTTTAGAGTCATCTACCGTAGTGTCAAGAACCATCTTGTCGTCCAATACTCCTCCGTTCTCGTCTCTCTTGATGATATTGGCAATATAACCGGCGTGCATCACATAGTTTTTCCCCAGGTAATTTGAGTATACAGAGAGGTTTCGAGTATCAGTAGCTTCATTTACTAATAACCCCTTGCCTCCGTATCTCTTGTAGAGAAAGGTAAGGTTCAGGGCAGGGGAGAGGTTTTGAGAGTGCAGAATTTTTATATTGCTCTCTTCCTTGTCTCTGTTTGCAAATAGTGTCCCCCAGTAACCCATCTCGGTATATGGGGTCTTTACATTATAAAAGGGCAGATTATCGGGTGTATATCCGTAGGTTAGATATGGTTCAAGAGGAGTAAATAGCTCTATTTTCTCTCTCTTAAAGTAATTATGCAATTGGGCTGCCGATCCGATAACCCCAAGGTAGGAGACTCCGACATCCTCCCTGTAAAAAGGATAGTCATTATAGTTCTCATTAAAAGTAGTATCGGGATTGGCAAAAGAGATTTGATTGAGATATTTATCATGGCTCCATGTAATCAATCTATTATACCTTAGACTATCCGGGATAATATATGTATTTAATATCCGCGGTTTTGACCATTTTATACTATCTCTTGCCGCCCTTATACTGTCTCTTGCGGCTCTCTTCTCTTTCCTCTGTTTGTACTTTGCCTCCTTAAGGGCCTCTTTGCTTAAAATAATTTTATTAAGAGTATCGGTTGCAACAATTGAAGTATCTGCTTTTACAATTAAAGTATCTGCTACAATCTTTGTTCTCAATATGTTTGAGGCTAAAGAACTTGTAGAAAACAGTATTAATAATATACCGGATATTATAGCAACTCGCAATATATGAGGGTCAAATTTAATGGCTTCTTCATTAAACAAGCTGCAAACGTACAAAAATTATTCCAATATCACACCCAACTGCTTAAGTACGTCAATTGTCTCTGCGTGCCCCTCTTCTGTTATGTATCCCAGCCCCTCTGTCAGCAGTGAGATATTAAAGCCTGCTTTTAATAGGTCTAAAGCGGTCTGTTTAACACAATATTCTGTTGCTATCCCGCTGATAACAACTGAATTAATATTAAGATTCTTAAGGTAGTCAAACAAAGTAACCCCCTCATAAGATTTAGCTTCAAAACCGGAGTATTGCTCCTGTAAAGGATCCTCTCCCTTTTTTAAAATATTTTCATCGGAGGGTCTTGAGTGTATGTTTTCTACTATACTGAAGAATTTTTTATGGATTTCCCCACCTTTGGTACTCTTTACGCAGTGTGCCGGCCATATTCCGCCAAATTCTTTAAATGAGCAATGATTTGCCGGATGAGAATCGGCAATATAGATAACCTTTTGATCTTTGTGAAGGTTAATATATCCGATACTCTTTTGAACGGCATTCTCTGCATTGCGGCAGGCAAGAGTACCATCAATAAAATCGTAGAGCATATCTACTACTATATGTGCAGTATTCATCTTTTTATCTCTTCAACAATTGAGTTAATGAGTTTGTTCTTTAAATCGTAAAGATCGTCGGAGATATCCACTTTGTAAAAGTGAGGGTTGATAAGCCTCTTTTGTGTACTATTCAGGGATGAGATATTTTTGAGATAGTACTCCCTTCTCTCCTCTATTGGCTTACATTCAATCTTTAACTCTCCATTTTCAATAATTTTCTTCTGAAGAATTTTGTAATCGTAACTGTCAGCAGCAAAATGGGTGATCTTTGTGTCGTCAAACTCATCTCTTATGGTTATGGCTTCTCTACGGAAGATCTGCTTTGATAAGTCATCTTCCCTTAAACAGGTGACATCGGCTTTAAACATGCCGTTCTTAATAATTCTATATGTAAGTTGAGATCCCGGATTAGTCGTTTTGCTTTTATCCTCCGATTTTTTTAAAACAGGTTCATTGTCAATCTGAACCAACTTATATACATTCCCAAAACAGGGATTGTGTTTGCTTGTTGCAATTGCATCTCCAACTCCGTAGATATCAATTTTTGCATCCTGTTTCTCGAGCTCAGAAATTATATATTCGTCAAGCGAATTTGTTGCATATATTTTACATTTAGTCAATCCGGCACTATCCAGCTCCTCTCTGCATACCGATGAGAGATAGGCTAAATCTCCGCTGTCAAGGCGTATGCCGTAGCCATTGGGATATGTATCATCAATTCCGTTGTCCAGGTATGCTTTAATTGCGTTCTTAATACCGCTCCTGAGGGTATCGTAGGTATCTATAAGTAGCACCAAAGGCCCCCCAAAGTGACTTTTTATGTAAGTGTCAAAAGCTTTAAGCTCACCCTCAACGGAGCAACCAAAAACGTTTACATAACTGTGAGCCATAGTGCCTGACGAGGGTAGTCCGAAAATATTCTCTACCAATATATTGGATGTGCTTACACATCCTCCTATGTATGCAGCCTTTCCTCCAAATACGGCAGCCCATGGACCGTGAGCCCTTCTTGAACCAAATTCGCTGACAGGTTTTGATGTTGCCCTTGTAACCCTTGAGGCTTTTGTTGCTACAGCCATCTGATGATTCATTATTGACAGCAAAGGGGTTTCAATTACCTGAGCTTCAATAAGCGGAGCGTTAACAATAATTATCGGCTGAGAGGGAAAGGCTATCTCACCCTCCTCCATAGCATATATATCGCCGGAAAATTTCAATGTTGAGAGGTACTCTCTGAATTGCTTAAATCTTTCCCCGGGTAAGAAACTTTCAAAGAACTTCTCATCTTCGCTGCCGAGCATGGAGATCATTTTAATTGCCTCTTCAATACCGCTTACTACAGCCCAGTTGTTGTTATCGGGGGCACTTCTGTAAAAAAGATTGAAGATTGCCCTTCTCTCTTGCATTCCTCTATCAAAATAGGTTTTACCCATTGTATATTGGTATCTGTCCGACGAGTAAGCGATATTAAAAAATCTATTCATAATCAGAATACTATATTAATTTAATTAGTATGTAACTCAATGCCCCTGCAAAATACCCCACAACTGCATATAGAGAGATGTATTTTAAGTACCAGTTAAACTTTATCTTTTCAAGTCCCATTACAACTACACCTGCAGCAGAGCCAATTATTAGTATTGATCCGCCAACTCCCGTACAGTAAGCCAAAAACTGCCAGAACTCCCCATTCATAACAAAATGTTGCATAAAAGAGGGGTCTGCCATTGTGGCGACTGCAGAGGGGTCAACAATAGGATACATACCCATGGCTACAGCGACAAGCGGCACGTTATCTACTATGGATGAAAGTACGCCTATTGTTAAATTTATAACATATACATTCTTAGTTTGTTCATTTAACAGATGACCTAATTTGTTGAGGATACCGGTGGCCTCAAGAGACATTACCGATAGTAGAATCCCAAGGAAAAACAGAATTGTAGTGGTATCTATCCTTTTTAGAATACTGGTTACTCTGTTTTTACCGGAGTATTGGTATTTTGGCCTGCTAAAAAGAATCTCAGTATAAATCCAAATCAGAGCAAGTGCAAACAATATCCCTACGAAAGGTGGAAGTCCTGTTATATATTTAAATAAAGGAACGGAAAGTAGAGCCATAATTCCAATGACAAAAATAATCCTGCTCTCTCTCTTGCCGGTTAAAAGCTCGGGCTGCGATACTGTTTTTTTTACCTCTCCCTTAATTTCCCCCTTAAGCAACCTGGAGATAAATATTAATGGAACTAAAGTAGAGATTGCACTTGGTATAAATAGCGAGGTAATCAAAGGTAGAGTAGATATTCTACCCTTTATCCACAGCATAATTGTTGTTACGTCACCTATTGGCGACCAGGCACCCCCGCTATTGGCAGCAATGATTATCATACTTCCAAAAATCCATCTCTCTTTGAAGTTAGGGATCAGTTTTTTAACCAGTATTACCATAACAATTGAGGTAGTTAGGTTGTCCAGTACCGAGGACATAAAGAAGGTGATAATGGTTATGATGTACAATAATCTTCTCTTATCCTTTGTCTCTATTCTGTCTGTTATAACACTAAAACCATTATTGGCATCTATTAGCTCTACAATGGTCATTGCACCAATTAAAAAGAAGAGCGTGGACGAAATGTCTCCTAAATAATCAACTAATTGAGAGTCAATTATATATCTACGACACTGCTCAATTAATGAAAGCGAGGAGAGAGCGTGATTGTTAGATATAAACTCATTAAAGAGCTCTTGATTTTCTATCATGGACGAGAGGGGAGAGGTCAGGACATACAGCACCCACATTAACCCGGCCATAAACAAGGCTATTGCAGCCTTATCTACCATTAATTTGTGTTCCATGGCTATACATACATAGCCAACGATGAACACGGCAATCATTAGTTCCATCTATTTAACCTTTAAAAAAGCGGCGGTAAAGGTATATATAAAATGGAGCTGATGTTATTTTTTCTGTGATAAATAGCGGAATTTTTTTATTCCCGGCACTGTCTCTTCTACAATTTTTTTAACAAGTGAATCGTATGCCTCTTTCACTGTTTTGTATTTTAAAATATCCTGTATTTTACCTTTGTCGCACTCTTCGCTAATACCTTCACAGAGTGGAATTTGAGTTATGAGATCTAAGTTGAATTTTTTAGCCAGATGCTCTCCGCCTCCTTTGCCAAAGAGATAGTATTTCTCATCCTGATGTGCGGCCGGAGTAAACCAGGACATATTCTCTACAATACCTAAAACGGGTATAAATACGTTGGGATCATTATATAGAGAAATAGCCTTTTGAACGTCGCCTGTTGAAAGGAGCTGAGGTGTTGTTACAACAATAACTCCGGAAATTTTATACTCCTGCAGTAGTGAGATGTGAATATCACCGGTTCCGGGAGGTGTATCAATTATAAGATAGTCAAGCTCGCCCCAGTTTGTCTGGTCAATCATCTGTTTCATTCCGTTTGCAGCCAGAGGGCCTCTCCAGATAGCAGCCTTAACCGGATCAACAAAAAAGCCGATGGACATAAGCTTAACTCCCATTCTCACCAGTGGCTCTATAATTGGCTCCTCATCACTCCCTGAAATATCCGGTTGACTCATACCTAAATCAAACAAGATTGGTATTGAAGGCCCGTAGATATCTGCATCCAATAATCCTGTTGAATATCCTTCCAGGGCTAAAGAGATTGCTAAGGTCCCGGCTACTGTAGATTTTCCCACTCCCCCTTTTCCGGAAGTTACAATGATGATGTTTTTTACGTTTTTAAGTTCTCTTCTTTTGATTATGCTCTCGTTACTCATAATTGATACTTTAAAAATTACCCGGTTATACCGGTAAATATGCTATTTTTTAATTTTTGTGTTGTTTTTAAGGATATCTATAATATCTTTTAATTTCTTGTCAAAGGCCGATTCCGGAATAACCATTCCCATATTGAGAGAATAGAAATGGCTTTTAATCTTTTCTCCAAATTGTTGGGAGATTACTACCTCTACGCCATTATCATAAAGAAATTTCACTACAGTAGGCCCCACTCTTGCCGTTAAGTTGAAAAATGGATTTGGTATAAATGAGAGACTCTGCTCAATACTGTCATAAAGTGCAAAATAGTGACATCTGGCAAAATGTGAATCAATCTTTGCGTCAAGTCCCTCTCCCGAAATTGCTATTGCATACTTCATTACCTCGCTTGATTTGTTAATCCTTCTGATTGTGAGGCTCCCTGTGTATTTGCAAGAACTACAGTATCGCAACCACATAAGGAACAATATGGTTGCTCTAAATGCTTGAAATTATTGAAGAAAGAGTTGCACCTGCAGCATTTATACCAATCGTTGTCAAAGAAGATCTTACCTCCCTCAATTATTATCCCTTTACCACACGCTAAAGCCTCTGCTATTTTTCTTCTTGCATGAGAGTAAACCCTGGTGAAGGTAGGCCTGGAGATTTCCATTCTGTCCGCCGCCTCATTCTGGCTAAGAAGCTCATGGTCGCATAATCTCAGGGATTCGTACTCTTCTAAGTTTATGATAACCAGTTCTATCTCTCCTTCCGCTCCAACAGGTATATAACTGTTAAACGGAGGGAGCGAGTCTATCTTTCTCAGGTTTTTTGGTCGCGCCATCTACTGTTCTTTAAAAGAGGAGACAAAAGTAATGAACAAATGTTTAAAATAAAAATTAAAAACGGTATGCAGCTTCTCTAAGCTCTCCCGGGTTTTTAAAAGGTTTTGGAGGATTCAGATATTTTGCAAGAAACTTATAAATATCGAATCTTATGTCAGTCGCTATTTTTATGTCGATCCTGTCAAAACTGTGTCCGCCGGGATAATCTTTAAATACTTTGTAAAGGAAATCTTTCTTATGTGCTTTGAGCGAGTCAATCATCAATAGCACCTCTTCTACATAAACATCATCATCATTGGTGTTTGTGTGTATCAAAAGAGGTTTAGTAAGATCTTTTGCATATGTTGACGGAGACCGCCTTTTATACTCTTTAGGATTATTGTCAATAGATTCGCCAATATGATATTTAGCGGTGAAATATGCAGTGTAACTGCTATCGTGCGAGGCTAATCTGTTAGCCAGGTCGCTAACGGGCACACCGGCAAATGCAACCTGATATTTACCGGGATATCTGAGGATATTCATAAAAGAGATCATTCCGCCGTGGCTCCATCCAATAATTCCTACTCTTGACGAATCCACTATTGAATAATTCTCAACCATATAATCTCTGCTTGCCAATACATCTTCATTCTCAAGTCCGCCGTAATCAATGTTCTCATAGATGCGCTTTCCGTAACCGGTACTCCCCCTGTACTCTGCGGCAACAACAATATACCCCTGAGAAATAAGTTCCCGGGTAATATGAGCATAATAGGAAGAGAAATCGGAATGAATACCGCTATGGGGCAATACAATTAAAGGGTATTTTTCTCCTTTTTTAACACACCTGGGTATAAATACATATGAAAGAAACTGCAATGGATTAGCAGCAAACCTATCATCATCTTTTAATGGTCTCCATCTTGGAGGACCCGTAAGCCTTACCTTATCTATATAGGCAATATCTTCAAGCATATTAAACCACATAAGATCATCAATTTTCTTAATAATCATGTCATTAGTATGACGATATCCCTCAAGCTGGCTCTTTAAAGATTTTATCTCTTTGAGTAATTTTTCATTTTCGGTCTGTGCGGTTATGTGGGTAGAGAAAAACAAAACTCCAACCGACAACAGAGTAATTGTAAGCAGATTTTTTTTCATGGTTGACTACAGTTTGCTGGTTATATTTAAACGATTCTTATCTCTGAGGTAATCTTAATAACTTCTCTATAGAAAGCACTTACACCGCAATATCTTTCTGACGAAAGTTCTACAGCCTTCTGCAACTTATCCATAGGCAACTCTTTGCCTTTGAACTCATATATAATGTGCATCCTCTCAAACTTAACCGGATGCTCATCTCCCATGTCTCCTTCTACAATTACACTAAACCCCTCAACATCTACACGCATCTTTTTTAATATGGATATTATATCCATACCGGTACATCCACCTAATGCAGAAAGCATTAATGGTTTTGGTCTTGGTCCTCTATCTCTCCCCCCAACCTCTTTACTTGTATCCAATATAATTTTATGGCCGTTAACCTCTGTCTCAAAGGCCATATCTTCCAGCCATCTGGTTTCAACCGATACTCTGTTCATATTATTCCTACAGTTTAAATATCATGCAAGGTAGTAAAAAAAGATGCAAGTTAACAGCGACCTACATGGAAAACCTTAGAGAATGGCACGATAAGTAATCAGAGCGTTGCGACATACGGCGTAAAGGTCATTTCCTTTTTCTTTACAGATTTTATACATTTGTAGAATAAACTTATTTTAAGGAATCTAAATGTTGGATAAACTTTGTGAAAAAGACCTTTTAATTATGGTTTCCAAAGGGAATCGTACGGCATTTTACAAGATTTTTGAAAGGTACAAAGATAAAATCTACTCATTTGCTATCTATCTTACCCGTACCGACTATATGGCCGAGGAGATTACTCAAGATGTTTTTATAAAAATATGGACGACAAAGGAGCGATTACCTTATGTTGATTCATTTAACTCCTACATAATGGTTATAGCCAGGAATACAGCGAGTAATTATTTGAAAAGGCAGGCCTTTGAACAAATTTTATTAAACAAACTGGCCGTTAAAATATCATCGGAACAGCAATGGGGAGAGGAGATAATTGATGAAGATATTATTCTAAAAATACATGAAGAGGCAATAAGTAAATTACCTCCCCAACAGCGAAAGGTTTACACTCTTCACCATATCAAAAAAATAAAAATCAAGATATTGCAAACTCCCTCGGCATTTCAATTTATACAGTAAAGGAGTATTTGAAAATTGCGTCAAGGTTTGTAAAAGAGTATGTTGAGGAGAGAGTAGAGTTGGTGATTCTTATTGCATTAAATATCTTTTTCTAATTTATTATAAAGTTTTAACTTTTTAACCCCCTCTTTTTTAAGAGACGTTTGTCTTATATATGCGATCGAGGGATAAATTAATTATAGAGCGTATGAAAAGAGATCGAATTTTAGAACTTTTTAAACTCCATTTGGAGAATAAACTCTCTTTGAGCGATAGAGAAGAGTTTTTCAGTGAATTATACAAAATGTCAGATTCCGAAAGGGCGTCGTTAATTGGAGAAGTAATTGATGATTTCCCGGAGGATTATAAGTTAAGTAAAATTAATTCCAATATAATATTTAAGAGAATTTTGAAAAAAACTAATATAAGGAGAAAGTCATTAATAAGATATTCATTAGCTGCTGCGGCCTCTCTATTAATCCTTTTTACTGCTTATTCAATAATTGACAATATATTCTATTCCACCAAGGAGACCGATATATGTGTAACTGATATTCAACCCGGAGGGAAAAAAGCGATACTTACTATAGCTGACGGCTCTGTTATCAATTTTGACGATAGCGCCGACAGTACTATCCTTGAAAAGAGTAGTGGCGCTACTATTAAGGTTCACAATAACAAACTTATTTGCAAAGGTGCTGAACTGGAAAAAATTATTAAATACAATCTTTTAGCCACCCCAAGACGTGGAGAGTTCCAGATGGTATTGCCGGATGGTACAAATGTTAAACTGAATGCAGAATCAAGCATTAGATTCCCCGATAAATTTTCATTAAAGGAGAGAAGGGTTATGATTACCGGAGAGGTCTATTTTGAAGTTGTTAAACTATCAGATGATGTTCCCTTTATTGTCGAATGTGGAGATAGAGCAAGGGTTGAGGTGTTGGGTACTCACTTTAATATAAACTCATATAACGATGAAGCCACAATAAAAGCAACCTTAGTTGAAGGGTCAGTCAGGGTTGTGTCTCCTGTTTCTAATAATTCGGTTGTAATAACCCCGGGACAGCAGGCTCAAATCTCTGTAGATGGCTCACTATCAGTAAAAGAGGTGGATGTTGATGAAGTGATTGCTTGGAAGAATGATAGATTTATTTTTGAAAAAGCTGATATCAAGACAATTATGAGGCAGATTGAAAGATGGTATGGTGTTGAAGTTGAGTATAGAAGAGATTTTAATCAATATTTTGGAGGAGCGATTTCGCGCAAAGTGAATATATCTAAGATTTTTGAAATGTTTGAGACAACGGGAAATGTAAAATTTGAATTAAAAGATAGTTTGGTAATAGTTTATATAATAAAATAAAAAAGGAGGTGAATCGGCAAAAATATCATAAAAAACTTTGATTAATCCATTATATAACGAAGCCGGACTCAATTTGGGGATTGAATCCGGCAGTGTAATGGGTTAAATATTAAACAAATAAGCCTATTAATTTAACAAACCCTAATTTTACAAAGTTATGAAAAAATTCCATGTAAATCGAAGGATTTACAAAAAATTGCTTCTGATTATGAGACTAACCATCATATTAATCATTTTGGCAACAATTCAGGTGAGTGGCAAGGGATTTGCGCAGATTACCATATCTGCAACCAATGAACCATTGCAAAAAGTGCTCAGAGAGATTCAGAAGCAGAGCGGCTATGACGTGCTTTACCTTTATGATCTAATTGAAAAAGAGGATAAAGTTACCGTTGATCTCAAAAATGTTTCTGTAGAAGAAGCTATTGTAGCGTGTATTGCCGGAAAATCTCTCACCTATTCAATTGTTGATAATTCAATTGTAATAAAGGCAAAAAGCGAAGAAGCACAACAACAGACACAATACACTCTGAATGGTAAGGTGACGAATCTGAGTGGTGAGCCACTTGCAGGAGCATCAGTAATGATTAAAACAACATCAAAAGGTGTGATTACTGATCATGAAGGGAAATTTACATTAAACCTACCGGAGAAAAAGGCCATAATTGTTGTCTCATTTATGGGGATGAAATCCCAAGAAATAACGTACACGGGACAAAAAGAGATAATTGTAAGACTGGAAGATGATATCCTGTCGGTTAGCCAGGCGGTTGTTATCGGGTATGGAACAACAACAAAACTTGAAGCTACGGATGCTATGTCATCTATTGACACAAAAATATTTGAAGAGAACAGTGCTTCAACCATAACAGAAATACTTCAAGGTCAAATTCCCGGAATGTTAACTATGATGGGTACAGGAGCTCCCGGAGAAGAGGCTTTGGCAATTATCAGGGGGGTGAGCACTTTGAATGGTAATATGGGGCCGCTGATAGTTATTGATGATATTCCCATGCACGATGATTTTCAACTCAACGAAATAAATCCAAATGATATAAAGTCTATTAATATCCTTAAAGGTGCTTCAGCAACGTCAATATACGGTTCCCGTGGGGCCGCCGGTGTATTTATGGTAACAACCAAAGGAGGGCTGAATACATTACCCCAGGTGAACTATAAGTTTAACTACGGTATTACTACACTTGCCGAACAAATGGCTGTTCTTAACAGTGATGAGTTTAAACAGCTCTTTATTGAAGCCATTATCAACAGAGCAGCTGATGAGTCAATGATGTCAAATACTGGAGGATTGCTTGTAGATATAACGACCGGAACATTTGGCACAAACTATTATAATAAATATTTTAAAGATCCCACCTACTGGGGTGAAGCTGAAACAAATTGGTTAGATGCAATGTATCAACCTGCAATCCTTGAATCTCACAATGTTCTCCTAACCGGGAATGCTACGGGTATTGGTTATTCTATCGGATTAGGGATGACTAAGAATAAAGGGATGGTAAAGAAAACCGGATTTGGTCGTAAAAACCTGACAGTTAGAGTAGATTCACGTCAAAATAAAACTTTCCAATTCGGTATAAATTTATCAGGGTCATTACAAGACCAAGATTCCCCGACAGTTACTCTGGATAAAGCAATGTTTATGCGTCCGGATCTCCCAATCTATAACGAGGATGGATCTTTTTATATACCAGGAGGAGGGTTCACGATGTATTATCAAAATCCTCTTGCTGAGTTGGAGGGAATGGATAATAGCTTAAATTCATTGACTTATACAGTTTCCGGGTATGGACAATTTAACATTACAAAAGAGTTGTCTTGGAAAACTCTTTATTCATATTCGACTACCGACTCGCATTCAGAACGATATTACGGGAGTAAAACACTCATTGGAAGCAACAACTTCCGGGAAAACTTGCCTCGATCAGGCCGACTAATCAGGGGGGAAAATCAAAGAGGCAAAGAGGAATTTGACAGCCGGTTAACCTATAAAAAAATAATAGACAAAAAGCATATTATTGATGGAATGTTAGCCTACACAACTGTTATGAATAGCTACTATAGTCTTTCTCAGACATATGATGATTTTCCGGAAGACAATGTACTTAATGCACCATGGTACGGATTAAATCGGGACATTAAACCCTCCGGCGGCATGACAGAGTCAGCAATGGTATCATATTTGGGTCGTCTTAATTACAACTACGGCAACAAGTATTTAACAACCGTCTCTTATCGTATGGACGGGACCAGCCGCATGTCGCCAGATTCTCGCTATCAGGGATTCCCTTCAATAGCTCTTGCATGGAATATCTCTGAAGAGGGTTTTGCAAAAAAGTATAACGATTTATTTAAGTTACTTAAATTGCGCGCAAGTTATGGGGTAATGGCTAATGCAGCCGTTCCTGAATATGGTTGGAGAACAATGTTTGAAGCAGTACAATATGACAATCAACAGTCAATTCGTCCACTTCAATTAGGTAATGAAAATCTTGATTGGGAGATGACTCATCAATATGACATAGGTTTGGATTTTACTTTATTTAAAAATAGCAGACTCACCGGAAGTATTGGTTACTATCGTAAGGATACTAAAGGAGCTCTTAACACCTATGATCTTCCTTCAAGTTCAGGATTCGTAATATCTACAACACAAGCTAACCTTCTGGATATAACTAACCAAGGAGTTGAATTGGATTTGATGACAAGAATTATTAACAGCAAAAATATTAATTGGACCTTTGCGCTAAATATAGCCCACAATGCAAATAAAATTACAAGAATGGATCTTGACTTGAAACGGCTTTCAAAATATGCCACAACAATACTAAAAGTTGGTCAACCCATAGGTCTTTTCTACGGTTATAAAACAGATGGGATCTTTAAATCCTGGGAAGAGGTATGGCGTTATCAATCAATGAGCGGTGGTGTGCCATATCAGGGATTTCATATGGCTCCGGGAGAAATTATTCTAAAAGACCTGAATGGAGATGGCTTTGTGTCCAATGATATTACATCTCCGGGTACTGAAGAGCCAGACAAAACCATATTGGGAAAGACATATCCTGATAT
>CAYZPF010000004.1:34455-52477 GCA_964479995.1 uncultured Muribaculaceae bacterium
TGGTGGATTCTCTACAAGATTCTCTTGGAAAACATTCACATTGAGCATTCAGGGATCGTATAGCTTTGGTGCCCAAAAATATTGGAGGTTAATGGAATCTCAATTCAGTTTTGGGGATGCTTATTATGGTGGAGCTCAGAATTACAATCTACTCAAACTGAACATGAACCGTTGGACATGGGATAATCCTGATGCCAAATACCCTAAAATGTTAATGAATCCCAGAAGCCAGAATGGAGATTTTTGTAGACAATCAACATATATTGTACACGATTATTGGCTGTACGATGCTTCATATGTAAAAATCAGCAATCTGTCTGTCTCTTATTCAATTCCCCGATTAATACTAGAAAAATATGTTAAGGTAATATCGAAGTTTGATTTAGCATTTTCTGTTAATAACCTGGTTACTTTCACTAAATACCCTGGCGTAAACCCAGAATCTTTCAGTAGAACGGATAGGATAGCTGGTCCGGCAATGGATTATAGTGCATTCCCAAAAACCAGAACATTCAACTTTTCTATAAATATAACCTTTAAAACCAACTAATGATGAGAAGAATTTTAAAATATATGGTAATTCCGGTTGTGATTTACTTAAGTTCATGTGCTGATCTTCTTGATGTTATACCTAAGCATAACCTGGTTGGCCAAAATGCCATAGTTGACAAAACTACAGCAATTAACGCACTCCGAGGTGTTTATTCCTATTTTCAATTAAGCAACAATGGTTACACAATAGCTCATTGGGCCAACGGAGCTTACTTGGGAGGACTATGCACAAACGAAATTCGCTATGGATTCGATAATAGCTTAAGACAATTTACATTGTCTCCTGTGGGGACTAATGTTATTAACGCGCTTCCACCGCTTTACAATGCAGCATATTGCATCGTTAACGCTGCAAATAATGTGATATATCATACCAATTTATTGAATAATATCTCAGAGGAGGATAAGATTGAGATCATTGGAGAAGCAAGGTTTATGCGTGGGTACGGGTTGCTTACAATTATGAAAAATTATTCACATTTCTGGAATATTGATAGCCCTTATGGCCCCATTATCAGGGAAACTCCTACTACGCTCGAAACACTATATGTTCCACGAAGCTCTATTAGAGATGGTTACGAATTTATTATAGAAGACTTTCGTGCAGCAGTAAAAGATAGCCATGATGAGCAAATTTCTGTTTTTCGTGCTAATCGTCATGTTGCAAAGGGATTTCTTGCAGAAACACTTCTTATGCGTGGTGATAACGGAGATGCAGCAGAGGCACTTGTACTACTTGAGGAGTTGACTAATCAGGCATTATCACCTTTCCGGCTTGGGACATCATTTGCCACGCTTTTTAATGCCGCAAATGACTATAAGAATGGCGGTGAAACAATGCTTGCCCAGGGAAGATTGAATGCAGAAACTATTGAAACTTATTCTACAAGAACTAGTAGTACTCTCTATGCAGGATATTCAAAAGCAATTGCTTCCGCTCTTTACTGTATCCATCAAAGTCCTGACCATTATAATGAATTATTAGTGGAAGATGCCAGATATCCATACACATGGAATAATATAACTTTTACGAGTACTACGGGGGTAGAAAAAACGGATATGACTTTTATAAAAATGTGGCGTCCGGAAATTCAATGCCCTTCATTCTATATGCGATTAGCACAATGCTATGTAATGAAGGCTGAAGCTCTCTATTTTACCGGAGCAACAGTAGATCAAGTGATTGAACCTCTAAACACTCTCCGTGCCAGGGCAGGTTGCGAATTGCTTGTAGCAGCAGATTATCCAAATACACCTACAGGGAAATCGCTTCTTCGCAAAGCTATCGTTAATGAGTATGTTCTGGAATGTGGGATAGAGAACAGTTGTGAATGGTATGCGATGGTTCGTCTTAAAGATGAACACGGTAATCGCTTTGTACAGTATTTCAATATTTATTATACCGAAGAAGTAGAAAATGCTATGTGTCTGCTCATTCCGGATGTGGACATTGTTGCAAATAAAGGTATAGTTATTCAAAATCCTTTTGCTCCCACACAATTAATACAATAACACATTAATTATGAAATCTATAAGTTTTACATCTATAATATGCATTGCTATCTTAGTAGCAAATTCATGTACGATTTCGGACACGGTACTAGAGATAGGAGGCGAAACATTTACTGTTACAAATATGGATCCGGTAAGCACCCCTTTTGTACTATTAAATCCTAATACAGGAGCCACCAAGATATTTCCTGTTGCTGCAGTATGCGTAGGTGGAAAATTAACAAGAATACGCATTGAAGAACAGTCCCATCCTACATTTAAGGCTGACATCTCTTTTGCACTGGTTGATAACCGCGATCCTATTACTCTTGATGCTGACGGTTATATGAACCGTCATGTTTCAAATTTAGTCTTGCAATATACAGTAACCTTACCTAAAGATTTTAAGAATCAGGTTTACAGTGCTAGAGTTATCTTTACAAATGATAAAGGTGAAGAGAAAAGTACAATTATCAGTTGCCGCACAATTAATTTCTATTATTCCACTTCGGCAATAAACCTATACTATGGTAAATGGCTTAAAGGAGTAAGGGATTATAATACTAATGCCCCTCTACTCTCCATTCGGTATTCGACTACTTTATTAAAAGATGAGGCGGGTAAAAATATTCTGGACGAAAACGGTAAAACAATAACTGTCCGTACTGGAATCACTACGAATGCATTAAATTATACTTATTCGACTAATACTACTTATGGGCCAAATACATATGGTTTTATATTTACTGATCTGTGGGACAAAAAAGGAGGTACAATGTATTTGCATTCGCCGGACCAAGCTTGGATTCCAGACTCTCTTTCTGCACTGAGTAGCTATAAGTTATATGATATATCGAAAATGAATAGTGTACGTTATGTAGAATTAGGAGTAAAAGATTTTGCACAACTTAAAGATTCCGATTTTCAAAATATCGATTTCGAAAATAAAGGAGTAGAGAAGGTGGAATTGATACTTGGTCACTGTTACGCTTTCAAAATCAATACAGGAGAAATTGCTATATTGTTTATTAAAAAAATTATTCGTCATGCAACAAATGCTTCTCCTACTGTTTATTGTGTACTTGCTCTTCAAGCAGAACTATCTTCGGGAACATAAAAATTAAAAAACAAAATGAAACACCCATGACTAAAAAATTATGCTTTCTGATCTTCGTGGAAAAAATATCTTCATTGATGTATGGGCAACCTGGTGCAAACTAAGATTGTGAATGTCAGAGCTCCACGCCCTTCTTCCAAAGAGATAGAAAGTTTTCTTGCCCCATATTTGTAATATTGAAATGTAGAAAATCATATTTTGCCCCAATTTCTACATATTTATTAAATTTTTATTGATATAGTTACTCGAAAGAGGGTGACTAAAAAGAGATTTTTGGTTTCCCTCTTTTTACTTTTTAAAACTTTTAAAAATTTTATCTTTGCATTAATGGAGTGCAAAGACGACATAATTATTACAGATAAGATTTTTGCAGGAGATAAGGAGGCTTTTAAGGAGCTGTTTGATCTCTATTATAAACCATTATGCGTGTATGCTGTTAAGTTTATAGATGATTTTGAAGAGGCAGAAGATATGGTACAATCACTCTTTGTCTCTTTTTGGATTAGATACTCTAAGAGAAGATTCACAGGTTCCCTAAAGGCTTATCTCTTTTCATCTGTCAGAAATAATAGTATTAAACTTTCCAGATCATCTAATACAGTGCCTATTGCAGAAAGAGATATTATTCAAGAGGCCGATGGTGTTTTTGACATGATTGACTCCTCTGAAAAGGATCTCTCTTTTATCTATAAAGAGATTGATAAATTGCCACCTCATTGCCGTAAAGTGTTTGACGCTGTGATTGTGGAAAATATGAAATACAAAGAGGCAGCTGAGTTGTTAAACATCTCTGTTAATACTGTTAAAACTCAGCTGTCCAGGGCTCTAAAGCAGTTAAGAAGCTCTCTTGAACTGATTATTGCTATATTCCTTATTTAAAGACTCTAAATTGATTGATCCCCATATCTCCCAAAAGAGCTATAAGATAATTTACACTCTGCAGTTGTAAAGAGAGATGTGCGTTGTAATATTTTTTTTGTATCTTAGCATGGGTGTTATTGGCAGAGACAATGTATGCGCTGCCACCAGATTAGGTTAACATCTGATAAATTAATTATTAAAGACTTAAAATAAAATAAATATGGAAAATAAAAAGAGAAAAAAGAAGTTGCACTCTGTATCAGGTCGTCCAATTGCAGAGAATCAAAATGTGAAAACTGCCGGGAAAAGAGGTCCAATGCTGTTGGAAGATTATTGGTTTGTTGAAAAACTGGCTCATTTTGACAGAGAGGTGATTCCCGAAAGGAGAATGCACGCTAAAGGATCCGGAGCTTTTGGAGAATTTACGGTAACCCATGATATTACTAAATATACAAAAGCGAAGATTTTTTCAGAAATCGGGAAAAAGACCGATGTTTTTGTACGTTTTTCTACTGTAGCAGGAGAACGGGGAGCAGCCGATGCTGAAAGGGATATTCGTGGTTTTGCTATCAAGTTTTATACAGAGGAGGGAAACTGGGATTTAGTAGGGAATAATACACCTGTGTTTTTCCTGAGAGATCCTTATCGCTTCCCGGATCTTAATAAAGCTGTAAAACGCGATCCCAAGACTAATTTAAGAAACGCTAATCACAATTGGGATTTTTGGACACTATTGCCCGAAGCTTTACACCAGGTTACCATTACAATGAGCGAAAGAGGAATACCTAAATCTTACCGTCACATGAACGGTTATGGAAGTCATGCTTTTAGCTTGATAAATGCTAATAATGAGAGAATTTGGGTAAAGTTTCATTTTAAGACAGAGCAGGGGATTCAAAATATATCCAACGAAGAGGCCGCTGCAATCATTGCAACAGACCGGGAGAGCCATCAAAGAGACCTATTCAATGCGATTGAAAAAGGCGATTTCCCTCGTTGGAAATTAAAGATTCAGCTAATGACTGATGAGCAGGCTAAAAAGTGCCCTTTTAACCCATTCGACTTGACTAAAGTATGGCCTCACAGTGAGTATCCGCTGATAGATGTAGGCGTTTTAGAGCTGAACAGAAATCCGGAGAATTACTTTGCTGACGTGGAGCAAGCTGCTTTCAATCCGGCTAATATAGTTCCTGGCATTGGCTTTTCTCCTGACCGGATGTTACAGGCAAGACTCTTCTCTTACGGAGATGCCCAGCGTTATCGTTTGGGAGTAAATCATTACCAGATTCCTGTAAATCAACCTAAATGCCCTTTTCACAATTCATCAAGGGATGGTGCTATGCGCGTAGATGGTAACGAAGGCGAAACTTTACACTATTTCCCTAATAGTTACCAACAATGGGAGGAACAGAAGGAGTACGTCGAACCTGTTACAAAAATTGAAGGTGATGGAGATCATTATGACTTTAGAGAGGATGATAACGACTATTACACACAGCCGGGAAATCTATTTAGACTTATGAGCAGCGAGCAGCAAAAATGTTTGTTCAAAAACACAGCTGCCGATGTTGGACCAGCCGAACGATTTATTCAGGAAAGACATATTTTGAACTGTTACAAAGCAGATCCGGACTACGGGAAAGGTGTAGCAGAAGCTTTGGGTATTGATATAAAGACTCTCCTTTTATAGTTAATTTTTGGACTGTTTTTTATAAAATAATTCAAAATTTGTCACCCATTTTCCATTTTTGAGCTTATGGTAGTAAATGCATGTCAAAAATGGATAGAAAAAATGAAGAACATCTGCGAATGCTGCTAATGAGCCGTTATGCAGATAATGAGAGAGGCTGGAGAGAGACCCAAAATAAGATAGACAAAACTAAAAGAGCGAAAATAGTTAGATGGAGAGTAGCTGCATCTTCTGTTGCTGCTGTTGCAATTCTGTTCCTGTTTATATTTATACCCAGAAATAGCACATTAGACTCAATAAGCGTAGTATCGGCAGATCCTGGCAGGAATCAAGCCATGCTTATTATGTCTGACGGTAGTAAAGTTACACTTACCGATAGCAGTGATATCAAAATTACCGATGTGGCAGGGGCTAAAATCTCTGTTATTGCCGGTAAAAGCATCAATTATGAAAGCGAAAGCATAAAAGCAAAAAATATAAGACCGGCAACAAACACAATAATTGTACCCCGCGCCGGAACTTACTCTGTAACTCTATCTGATGGTACAAAAGTCTGGATAAATTCGGAAAGTGAATTGAGCTATCCTGTCTCTTTTAGTTGTGCAAAACGCGAGGTGACATTAAAAGGGGAGGCCTATTTCCAGGTGGCACATGATAGAGAAAAGCCATTTGTTGTCAATTGTAACGGCAATTCCGTTAAAGTTACCGGAACAGAGTTTAACGTCGAGTTTTATGAAGAGGGCAGAATGGTTACCACATTGATTAACGGCGGTGTTACCCTTTTTAGTAGTACCGGCTCTGCAGCTCTTAAACCGGGGATGCAAGGGGTAGTCTCCCATAATGAAATCACCACTTTTAATGTAAATCCGCAACTCTTCACATCATGGAAGGATGGTCTTTTTGAGTTTGACAACCTTACGCTGGGAGAGATTGTAAAGAGACTATCCCGCTGGTACGATGTAGAGTTCACCTTCAACGATAAAAATCTGGCCAATAATACCTTCACAGCCACTTTTCCAAAAGATGAAAATCTTTCGTTTATAGTGGAGTTAATTGAGAAGATCTCTTCTGCACGCTTTGCCTTTGTAGAGGGTAAGGTTGTTGTTAGTACAAAAAAATAAAGAGGATGATGGAGAGCATCACCCTCTTACATTTTAAAATAGGTGGTTGCAACCTGCAAGTTATACCACATAATCTTAAATGTTAATCTAAAAGTATGAAAAAAATTCTTATTAGAAAAAAACTTTTGAATCCAAAAGTAGAAAAGAGACTTAAACATCTCTTTATGACAATGGTAGTAGTTCTATTAATTTTGCCCATTACAGGGTATTCTCAAGAGAAAATTTCGTTAGAACTTACCAACACTACCCTTAAAACAGCGCTGGCCAATCTTAAAGCTCAGTCTGGCGTCAATTTCGTTTACAACACTAAAGAGGTAAACGATGAGATCTATTTAACTATACAGGCAGTTGACAAAACCCTGGATGCAATCCTTACAGAGCTTCTTAAATCAACACCTTACACTTACGAGAAAATTAAAGACTACATCCTCATTACCGTTAAGAAGCAGGAGAAGAAACAACCCGTGCTTAAAAGCATTTCCGGAGTCGTACTTGATGAAGAGAACATCCCAATGACGGGGGTAGCTGTAATTCTTGAGGGAACTTCAACAGGCAGAGCTACCGACATTGACGGTAAGTATCAGTTCGGCAACAATATTCCCGAGGGAGGCATATTAGTATTCTCCTTCCTGGGATACGAAAGCCAAAGAAAAGTGGTAGGCGCCTCTTCTGTAATAGATGTGAAAATGAAGAAAAAAGAGATGGAGATAGAGGGAGCAATTGCAACAGGTATGTTTACTAGGCGTGCTGAAAGTTTTACCGGATCGGCAGTTACTATTAAGGGGGATGATTTACGACGTGTAGCAAACCAAAACCTCATTATTGGTATTAAAAACATGGATCCCTCATTTGTAGTAACAGAAAACATTGAATTCGGAAGTGATCCAAATAAATTACCGGAGATTCAAATGCGTGGACAAACTTCAATTCCTAACCTCCGTGGTGATTATGAAGGTAACCCAAACCAGCCACTATTTATTTTGGATGGATTTGAAACTACAATTGAAAAAGTTTATGATTTAAATATCAATCTAATTCAAAGTGTGACTTTACTTAAAGATGCTACAGCTAAAGCTATATACGGTTCGAAAGCCGCGAATGGCGTAGTAGTTATTGAGACAATTCCTCCGGCGCAAGGAAGGTTAAAAGTAAGTTATAATGCTGTTTTTAATATTAATATGCCAGATTTAACAAGCTATAATCTTTGTAATGCTGCCCAGAAACTAGAGGCTGAAGTATTAGCTGACAAATACTACTCACCTAATCCTTTAGAACAAGCAACGCTTAATGAACAATATAACGAGCTTTACAAAGAAGTGTTGCGCGGTGTTGATTCTTACTGGCTTTCACAGCCTTTGCGTACAGATATAGGGCAACAACATTCAGCATACATCTATGGAGGAGATGATGCTATGAGATATTCTGCTAGTATAGGCTTCAACAGAGTTCAAGGTGTAATGAAAGGCTCAGATAGAAAAACAATATCAGGTAATGTCTCACTTTTTTATCGATGGAAGTCACTCTCTTTTAGAAATTCTCTCTCAGTAGACAATAACAATTCTAATAATTCATTGTACGGCTCTTTTTCTGAATATGCCAATATGAATCCTTACTGGAGAATATATGATGAAAATGGATTATTGATAAAAAGTTATGGAAATAATATTTATAATCCGTTATATGACGTTACTGTAGGAGGAAAAGATAGGAGTGGGTATAATATGATAACCGAAAATTTTTACGGTGAATGGTCTCCGATTGATAATTTAAAAATTACAGCACGTTTAGGTATAGCGATTCAAAATTCGGAAAGCGAGGAGTTTAAACCTTCTAATCATAGTTCTTATCTTAATATTCCTGTCTGGGATGATAGATACATAACACGTGGTCAGTTTACAAAATCATCTGCTAAATTAATAAATTCTGCTCTTGATGCAGGGATTAATTATACTTTATATAAAAATAAGCACGTATTATTCACAAATGCTATTTTTAGCATTTCTGAAAATAATACAGAAAGCTATGCTATAACAGTTTTAGGCTTTCCATCTGATAAGCTAGATTATATTGGTGCCGGTAATAATTATGCTGAAGGTAAACCAATAGGGAGTGAATCGACTACACGCGCCGCAGGATTAACAATAGCAATGAACTATTCCTATGATAATAGGTATCTTATGGATTTTTCATGGAGACTCAATGGTTCTTCTCAATTTGGTTCAAAAAATAGATTTGGAAAATTTTGGTCTGCGGGAATTGGATGGAATATTCATAATGAAGCATTTATGATTAATTCAGATATAATGCAAATGTTAAAATTACGAGCTTCAATTGGTTATACCGGTTCGCAAAATTTCAGTGCATATCAAGCTATACCATCCTATAATTATATTACTAATCAAATATATAACGGCGATATGGGTTTAGTGATTTCATCTCTGGCAAACGAGGCATTAAAATGGCAGCGACAATTAGATCGTAATATTGGCGCAGATTTACAATTATTCAAAATCGCTACATTGCGATTAGACTTCTATTCAAATATAACAAAAGATCTTCTTGCTGATATTTCAATAGCTCCATCAGTTGGATTTTCCACGTATAAAGAAAACTTAGGAGAAACTTTAAATAGAGGATATCAACTAGGATCAAGTTTTCGTATATTTTCGGACAATACTAATCAGCGTTATATCAATATTAATTTCAACCTTGCTCATAATAGCAATAAAGTGCGTAAAATATCAGAAGCTCTAAAAGCGTACAATGATGCAGTTGATGCAATGAAAGAAGATTATGCTATGACTAATCCAAGTCTTCTTAAGTTTCAAAGAGACCCTTCAATTCGTTTTGAAGAAGGACAAAGCCTCACCTCTATTTGGGCAGTACCCTCTTTGGGGATTAATCCGGTTAATGGACGTGAAGTGTTTGTGAAAAGAGATGGTACGACTACATATGAATGGTCGGCTGCAGACCAGGTTGTTTGTGGTGATTCTAATCCAAAATATAATGGTAATGTCGGAGCAACGATTGGTTGGGGTGGGTTTAACCTAAATTTTGCATTTACATATAGATTTGGTGGACAAACCTATAATTCCACTCTTGTTAATAAAATTGAAAATGTAGATATAAATAATCACAATGTAGATTTAAGAGCATTGACACATAGGTGGAATACTCCAGGTGTAGAGGCAAAGTTCAAATCAATAAGGGATTATACAACGACTAAAACCACCTCCCGATTTGTTGAAGATTTAAATGAATTTTTATTCTCATCTATTAGTATAGATTATGATTTATGCCACCTTAAACTGTTCAGGAAATCTGTGTTTGAACGATTCAAGATTAATTTTAATATGAATGATATTGGAAGGCTTTCAACTGTTAGAGTAGAAAGAGGCACTTCCTATCCTTTTGCAAGAACGTTCTCATTTGGTCTTCAAGCAAATTTTTAACAAATAAAGAAACGATTAATTATGAGAAAACATATTACTTATATAATTATTATAGCAGTTTTTCTTTCTCTGTTTTCATGCAATAAATGGCTTGACATTAGTCCTAAGACAGAGATTAAAGAATCTGAGAATTTTTCTAATGAACAAGGTTATAAAGATGCACTAACAGGTGTATATTTGCTATTAACAAACAGTTCTCTCTATGGAAGAGATTTATCTTATGGTTTGGTTGATGTATTAGGAAGGCAATATACTGACATCCCTTCATCAAGTATGTATTACTATTTATCCAATTATGATTATTCGAATCAGCTCAGTATTAATCTTATAGACGCTGTTTGGAATAGCGCCTATAATGCAATTGCTAACCTTAATACTCTGATTTCATATATTGATGATGCAGATCCTTCTCTTTTTACTGCAAATAATCAAGAAATAATAAAAGGAGAAGCTTATGGGTTGAGAGCTTTTATTCATTTTGATTTACTTAGACTTTTTGGCCCATCTGTAAAAATTGGAGCCGATAATCTTGCAATACCATATGTTAAAACTATGGGGAAAGAACTATCTCCAATATTGACAGTTAACCAAGTTATTGATTTAATAATTGCTGATTTACAGATAGCAGAAGATGCTCTAAAATTTGATCCGATTTATGAACATAGCACAATTAATAATTGGGATGATAACTGGATGCGAAACAGAGAGTTAAAGTTTAATTATTATGCTGTGAAATTACTTCAAGCAAGGGTTTTACTATATAAAAAAGATTATTCAGCAGCTTTAAGTGCTGCCGAAGAAGTAATTGGACAAACTACTTATTATTGGACCCCTTCAAGTGAGATTACCACTACTACTGTTGAAAACCGAAATAGGATTTTTGCCCAAGAGATGATTTTCGGCCTTAATATCCCTTCTTTAAGAGATGACTATTCATCTTGGTTTTCTAGTTCAAGTGCTCTATTAAAATCAGATTATTATTGGGGGCAAACTTATGAAACATCTCTTACAGGATATGGGGCAGATTATCGTTACGTATACCTTACTTATTATGATCCTACCGCTTATAAACGTTATAGCTTAAAGTTACAACAACCGGAAAGTTCAATATCTACCTATTCCAGGAGATTACCTCTGATGCGCTTCACTGAAGCTTATTATATTGCTGCGGAGTGTAAGCTTAAAACCACTGGTGTAAGTGAAGCGGTACCCTACATTAACACGGTTCGTTCTAAACGTAATATAATGATTGAGCTTTCTTTAGATTTCACAGAAGCACAACTGCAAAATGAAATTTTTAAAGAGTACATGAAAGAATTCGTCTGTGAAGGACAATTATTCTATTATTATAAAAGGACTGATGCCTCATCAATTATGTTTTATGGGGGTGTTTTTTCTAAAAATAAATATGTGCTTCCAATACCTCTTTCCGAACTTGCTAACAGATAATAAACAAAGAAAATATTATGAAGAAGATATATTTTTTATTAATAACGATAATTACTCTGATTTTCATCGTTACTTCATGTAGTAAAAATGAAGTAATGGATTATTCAGGAGAAAATATGATTCATTTTTATGAACGCTATATGTATTTGGGATATGTTGAAAGTCGTACTGAAAAATTAATTTACTCTTTTGCTGTAAAGCCATCTTCACTTGTCGAGGATAATGTAAATGTAAATTTAAGGCTTCAAGGGCGCATTTCAAATAATGATAGAGTAGTCAAGGTAGGATATGTTCCAGACAGTACGACTGCAATTGAGGGTATACACTTCAGACTGAATGAAGGCTTGATAAAGGCTGGAGAATATGAAGGGACTGTACCAGTAACTGTAATCCGTACTCCAGAAATGAAAAACCAATCATTTAGAATAAAACTAAAGTTCTTGAAGAATGAATGGTTTGATATTGGAGTAGCAGAGGACTCTTATATTACTTTAGAAATAAGTGATATACTTACACAACCTACTAATTGGCCTCAATGGTATGGGTTTGGAACTTACAGCGAAAATAAATATAGATTTGTTATAGAAATCTTGGGTATCACAGATTTTCCCGTTGCTAATCGCTATCAAACTGAGCCAATTGAAGGTATATATACAGCAGCCGAGCTTTTTGCATTTGCTTATCAATTACAAAAATCATATGAGGAGTATCGAAAAATAAATGGACCGATATATATGGACGATAATGCAGATCCCAAAATCGAGATTAGTTTTAATTAAAAAATGAGTTTTATGAAAAAATATATTATTTGTATATCGCTGGTTCTACTTGCAAGTTGTTATATAGATAAAGGCAATTATGATTATAATGAGATAAATGAAATTGTTATTGATGTATCTAATATATCCACAGAATATAACGTGACGCAATTCGAGGAACTTACCATTGCTCCAAATGTAACTTTCACAAAATCTGATATTTCTGAAGCTAATCTTGAATATCGATGGACAATATTTAATACACATTATTCCACCTCATATTCAGAGTTGGTAGGAGCAGAAAGAGTCTTTAAAAAGAAAATAACACAGCCTTCCAGTGCTTCCAGCTATGTATTACTACTTGAGGTTAAAGATAAAATATCAGGAGTATCAGCTCAGCAAAAATTTATTTTATGGATAACTTCAGATATAATATCAGGCTGGCTAGTTGTTCATTCTAATAATAATCAGAGTGATTTAGATTATATTGCAACTACTAATTCAGTACCAACCATAACAGAAACAAGGCATTTTAGTAACATTTACTCATTGGTAAACGGTTCAAAAATGGAAGGAGAAGCTACTTTTATAGCTGGTGCACGGAGGAATAATACAGTAATCAATTCTGTATACATTGGAACTGAAAATGAACTTTATAAAGTAAATGGAAAAACTTTTGAATTAGAGTACACCTCTTCTAAGCTATTCACAATACTTCCAACAGTTATTAAACCTCAGAAATATGAAATAGGTGGAATCTCAGCAAATTATCAGTTGCTGATTAATAACTCTCAACTGCATACTATTGCTAATCAATTAGCGTGGGAAGTGACTTTTTCATATGCTCTGCCACCTAATGAAGGAACTCTTAATGCGGAAGAGGTAAAGTTAGCTCCATTTATATACATACCCGAGCAGTTCCCTTCTACAACCAGGTTTGGTGGAGTTTTGTATGATAGGCTTGTACAACGCTTTGTGATATTACCATATGCTACGACTCCAACAACTACACTATCAAAATTTCCTGATCAAGTAGATGCTATTTTTGATGTAAATAACATCGGAAAAGAGATTCTATACTTAGAGAAAGGTTATAATAATTACTGTTATTCTATATTCAAAGATAATAACGGTAATGGGAGATGGCTGTATATTACCGATTTCAACAAGGCAATAAGCAGTAATATGGCCGTGGCTAGATATAATATGAGTGGATTAGAAAATATAGAAAATGCTAAATTTTTCTCTACGGGTAACCGAGGAGAAGTGCTTCTATATGCTACCGCACGAGATATTTATACATTTGAGTATTCCGGTTCACATAACGCGATAAAAATTAACAACGACTTTCCAGTTGGAGAAGAAATTAGCTCAATGAAGATATATAAACCAGGTACCGGTAATGGCTTGAGTGAAGCTAACGGTGCAATTTTATATATAGCAACGTGGAATGGTTCAGAAGGAAAGCTTTATGAATTTTCAATGAATGAAGCTAATGGCTATTTGAGAAATAAAACACCACTTAATATCTTTACCGGCTTTGGTAAGATTATGGACATGAATCATAAACTGGAAGGTATCGGAACAGGTTCCTAAAACTTACAATACAGGCGAGACCAAGATTTAAGGTACGCCTGTATTATTTATCGTTTAATGAATAAAAATGAAAAGAAAATTGATAGCAGTAATTATGCTGCTTATTTGTGGGATTAATGGTTTTTCACAAAAGAATATAAAGTTTATTCCTGATGTGCTTAAACAGGGAGAAATGTCTACAATTATTTATGACAATAGGAGTACAACTTTATCCGGATTAGATCCAATAGAAGGAGTAATATATTTCTGGGAAGACTATAAATGGCGAGCAGATGATCTTAAGTTAACTAAAAATGATTCTGTATGGATTGCTCAATATATAATGCCGGATAATGCTTCATTAGCAGTAATTATTTTTCATTCCGGAGATAAAACTGACAAAGGAAATAAATATACATATTGCCAGTCTATATTAGATAAGTCTTGCAAGAGTACCCCTTCTGCTCGTATAGGATGGGGGATGCTCAGAAATAAGACTATGTCTGAATACAGTATTCCAGGATTCTGTGATTCTATTAATTCAATAGATGATGATGTTATGAGATTTTGGATTAATCAGGAACTTTTGTATAATCCAAGCGAGAGGAGTAAAATATTTCATATATGTGTGGATTTTTTAGAAAAAATTAATATTGGGGAAGAAGAACTTAGAGAGATTGCAAAAAGGGAAGTTGACTATATACTCTCCCTGAAAAACACAGATGAAAATCAATTATTAAACGCTATGGATATTTCATTCCGAATATTGAAAGATCAAGATAAAACTAAAGAAATTGATTCATTGATAAAAAAACGTTTCCCTTTCAATATTACTCATAGAGATGAAATGATACTCCAAGCTTTTCGTGAAGTTGATTATGAGAAAAAAAAATCAATTCTTGATGAAATACTAAAGTATTATCCAACAGAAAAGTACCGTGATATTAACACTCCAAATTCAAATCTTTATTATGGTAAAGTTTTACAGAGTATTATATATAATGGAATAACTAATAATCAGGATTATTCTTTATTAGACAAATATTTACATGATTCTCCAATGAATCAGCTTGTTACCTATTACTGGCACCTTGTCCAGCTAGCTTATAGAGACAAACATCTTCCGGTTGAAGAGCTATTATCAATATCTTCAAAGATAATATTCGAAATGAAGAATAGACCAAGAGTTGGAGTAGAGTTAACTTTTTCCCCAAAACAATGGTCCGAGTACTTTTATGTGAGATATAAAGAAATAATGATGACACATATGGCGCTTTTATTGGCCAATAAATCTAATAAAGAGGCACTTGAAATCGCAGAGAAGATATTACCATATTTTGAAAATAAATCAACAGACTTCAATGATTTATATATAAAAATATTATCTGATAACGGATACGATAATTTAATTATACCTCATATTAAACTCTCAGTCGAACAAAATGCAGCAACGCCTGAAATGCTTGAACTCCTTAAGAATGACTATATTAAAAACAAAGGAAGTGAAGAGGGCTTTGATCTTTTCTTGCTATCAATCAAATCTTTTGAAGATTCAAGAAACATGGAAAAGCAACTAAAAAATTCATTGATTAAGAAGCAGATAGAGCTTTTTATGTTTGAAGAAATGAATGGAAGTAATGTTGATATGGCGTCACAAAAAGGTAAAATTATAGTGATTGATTTTTGGGCTACATGGTGTGCACCATGTAAAGCAGCTCTTCCAGGTATGCAGTTGGCAGTCAATAAATATAAGTCAGATACAAATGTTGTTTTTTACTTTATTGCCACTCAAGAGAATAAACCAGGATTTAAAGATGAACTCCGTAAATATGTAAAAGAGAAGGGATATAATATTACAGTATTGTTTGACAATCTTGACTCTACCGGAAAAGTACAAGATGCTTATAATATTTATTCTAAAACATTCGGTTTTTCAGGGATTCCACATAAAATGATTATTGATGGAAATGGTTATCTAAGGTGGAGCTCAACAGGTTATAATGGAAGCCCATCAAGGTTAGCTGATGAAATCTGTTATTTAATAGAATTGATTAAAAAAGAAGATAATAATAGGACATCAGATGAGATGCTTTAAAGAAATTATATTAAGTTTTTTAGCAATATTGTCAATTGATGCTCAGGCACAAAATAAAGAGATAAGGAATAATAATTGTTTATACCAATCGGAGAATGTTCACTATTCTTGCACTAAAGATAGCATACAATTTGGAGCAACTATTACGCTTCCATTGATAAATACGCCTGTCCCTGCTGTTGTCTTGGTCTCCGGAACAGGTAAACAAGACAGAGATGGCACTATGGGAGAAGATTATAAAATGTTCTTAATAATTGCAGATTATCTCTCTCGAAATGGTATTGCTGTGCTTAGAGCAGATGATCGTGATGTGGGAGAAACTACTGGTTCATATGATGATTCTACTACAGCTGATTTTGCGGAAGATGTGCAAACCTCTATTAACTATTTAAAATCGAGAAAAGAGATTAATTCTAAGAAAATAGGATTAATAGGTCACAGTGAAGGAGGTGCTGTAATCTCAATCGTCGCGTCTAAGTCTAAAGATGTAGCATTTATTGTGAGCCTTGCTGGCTTAGCAATGAGCGGTTTAGATGCTTTGATTAAACAAAATGCTGATATTGTTGCATCTGCAAACATACCGGATCATGATAAAAAACGGGCAAATGAAATTAATGAATTGATGTTTAGAACTGTTTATGATAATGTAGATTCTGATAGTTTAGGAGTTATTCTTAATGAGACATATAATAGTTGGAAAGTTAAAGATGATGAATTTTTTAAAACTTTAAATAAAGAATTTGATCACTTCAGGTTTCCAATATATAGATATGCAAATCAGGCTCAGAGTGCATGGTATAGGTTCTTTATTAAATATGATCCTGCAGATTACCTAAAAAAAATTAATATTCCAATACTGGCACTAAATGGTGATAAGGATCTAATGGTTGCGTGCAAAGAAAATCTTTATAATTGGGTATATTATGCAAACCTTGCTGGAAATTATAATGTAAAAATTTGTGTTTTACCAGGTATAAATCATCTTTTTCAAGAAATTGAAAGCACCGAACAAAATGGGATACTAATTTCTAAAAAACAATTCTCATCTCTAGCACTAAAAATTATTTTAGATTGGATAACAATTACGCTCTGACAGAGTTTCTCACGTAAGTATCAAATTTCACTCTACCGGAGCCAAGTTTGAAACCTTGCCATAGTTTTTATATCTTGCATCTTTAAATTAACAAACATTATGAAAGGATATATACAAGTTTATACAGGTAATGGTAAGGGGAAGACAACAGCGGCAATAGGGCTCTCTGTTAGGGCTGTAGGGGCGGGGAGAAGAGTCTTCTTTGCACAGTTTGCGAAGGGTCAGATCTATTCAGAGATTAAGGCTATTCAGGAACTTTTGCCCAATATCACCGTTAAGCAGTATGGATTGGAGTGTTTTATTTACGGTAAACCAAAGCAGGCTGATATCGATTCGGCTCGCAGAGGCTTTGAAGAGGTATCGGCTATCATAGAGTCGGGCGATTATGATGTGGTTGTTCTGGATGAAGCCAATATTGCAGTCTATTATAATCTCTTTACCGTTGAGGAGCTGATAGATACGCTAAAGAAGAAGCCCGAACAAATGGAGATAATAGTTACAGGCAGATATGCCCATGAAAAACTGGTGGAGTTTGCCCATTTAGTTACCGAGATGAGAGAGATAAAGCACTATTATCAAGAGGGGGTGCAGGCCAGAGTGGGAATTGAGTTTTAACATCCACAAGAATTCCCCACATAAGTAGCAGGCAAACTGCCGCTCTGCTGAAGTTTCCCGTGTAAGTCGCTGACAAACTGCCGCTCTGCTGAAGTTTTCCGTGTAAGTCGCTGACAAACTGCCGCTCTGCTGAAGTTTTCCGTGTAAGTCGCT
>CAYZPF010000004.1:52577-52813 GCA_964479995.1 uncultured Muribaculaceae bacterium
GACAAACTGTCGCTCTGCCATAGTTTTTTGAAACGACCTGATTACCTGGCGATTAACCTTAAAAAATTAAAAAATCCAAATACTTTAAAAAACTAAAATACTGATAATCAGGGAATATGAAAAAACTCTGCCAGAGTTAGTGTTGAGCCGGCAGCTATGTGCGGGAAATAACCTCACTGGACGGGAAATAACCTCACTGGACGGGAAATAACCTCACTGGACGGGAAATAACCTCA
>CAYZPF010000005.1:0-43094 GCA_964479995.1 uncultured Muribaculaceae bacterium
TTTTCATAGCCTTTGATTATCAATGTTTTAGCTTTTTAAAATATTCGGATTTTTTAAATTTTCAGGGTTAATTATCAGATAATAAGGTTGTTTCAAAAAACTCTGGCAGAGCAGCAGCTTGCCGACAACCCACATGGTAAACTTCAAAGGATAACGAAAAAGATAAAATTTTTTACTATTATTGGTATGTTTAGATGTCAATTAATAAAAACATATTAGGATGAGTAAAAAAGAGAGAGAATCCCGCAAAAAAATAGTAGTGCTCACAGGGGCGGGAGTGAGTGCTGATAGTGGTATTGAGACCTTTAGGGCTTCTGACGGCCTTTGGGCTAAGCATAGAATTGAAGATGTATGTACACCCGAGGCTTTACAGAGGAATCCGGCTCTTGTTTTAGATTTTTATAATGAGCGGCGCAGGCAATTAAAAGAGGTTGAGCCAAATGATGGACACTACGCCCTTGCTGCTTTAGAGGAGCATTTTAATGTTAAGGTGGTAACTCAAAATGTGGATAATCTGCATGAGAGGGCAGGTAGCACCGATATTCTTCATATTCACGGAGAGCTAACGAAATGTCGCAGTATGAAAGATCCATCCTATGTGATAGAGTGGGAGGGTGATGTAGAGCTCGGTGATCTCTGTCCAAAAGGGGGGCAAATGAGGCCTCATATTGTCTTTTTTGGCGAAGAGGTGCCTCTACTATCAGAAGCTGCAAAAATTATGGAAGGAGCGGATATCGTAATTATTGCCGGAACTTCTCTTGCAGTTTATCCGGCTGCAGGATTAATTTCATATGCTCCCAGCTATGCAGAGATCTATATTGTAGATCCGGCAGCACCAAGAGTGGGATCTTCTAAGACCCATTATATCAAAGAGAGATTTGCCGTTGGAATGCCACCTCTCACAAAAGAGTTAATTAAAAAATACGGTTAAAATATTGGAATCTAAAAATGTAAAATGGATTACTCTAAAAGTGTAAAGTGAATTAGTCATAAAATGTAAAGTAAACTGGTCATAAAGTGTAAAGCATTTTGGTCAAATAATGTAAAATGCATTGAAATCATTGGGGGCTTAGGAGCGGGCTATATATGTAAGATCACACTGCAATTGGGGCTTTGATTGTTGGGTGAGGATCATAACCTTGTAGCAAAAAATCTTCGTATTGAAAATCAAGAATTGATTTTACATCCTTATTGATAATCATTTGTGGTAGCGGACGTGGTTCACGTGTTAGTTGTAGTGCCACCTGTTCAAAGTGGTTGGTGTAAATGTGTACATCTCCAAAGGTGTGGACAAACTCCCCCGGCTCTAAATTGCAGACTTGTGCTACCATCATGGTGAAGAGCGCATAGGAGGCAATATTAAAAGGGACTCCCAAGAAAAGATCGGCACTTCTTTGGTAAAGCTGACAACTCAACTTCCCATCAGCAACATAAAATTGAAACAGGGTGTGACACGGAGGTAAGGCCATCTTATCTAATTCACCCACATTCCAGGCAGAAATGATGTGTCTGCGAGAGTCGGGATTCTCCTTAATACCTTTAATAAGCGCAGAGAGTTGGTCATATACATCTCCATCTGTACCTTTCCAAGAGCGCCACTGACTACCATAAACCGGTCCTAAATTTCCCTCCTCATCTGCCCACTCGTCCCAAATTGTCACTCTATTGTCATTAAGATATTTGATATTTGTATCACCTTTAATAAACCATAAAAGCTCATAAATAATTGAGCGTAGATGTAACTTTTTAGTTGTTAACAACGGAAAGCCTTCCTTTAGGTTAAACCGCATCTGGTATCCAAAAACACTCTTTGTTCCGGTACCGGTACGGTCACTCTTAGCTACTCCGTTTGTCATTACATGTTCAAGAAGTGATAGATAGGCTCTCATGTGGAATAAGTTTTTACAAATATAGCTTATTTCGCCCAAGAGATAAATTAAGATGGATAATTATTATATTTGCGTTGAATGTTATTAAATTAACCGGAATAAACCTCCAATCTTGTTTGATAAGCTTAAATATAAAGCAGACAAAAGAAAAGTTCAAGAGAAGCTTTTTGAAGAGTGCTATTGCGCTAATATTCCAAAAGTTAGATACTATGCGTATCACTATTTGAACGACTTTGAGGAGGCCGAATCTGTAGCTCAAGAGGTGTTTACCTCTCTATGGGAGAGTAGGGAGAAATTAAATTTTGAGGAGGATATCTACCCTTATATAATTATTTTAACTAGAAATAAATCGATAAATATTTTAAGAAAGAGAAAACTTTACAATAAATATGTAAACCATTCTAATTCTTATAGCAAACAAGATCTCAATTATGCTGCTCTTTTAGACAACTCCTCTGCAATATTGTATTCATCGGAGATTCAATCTTTAATAAAAAAGGGTATTGATAAGATGCCTGAGAGGATTAGGGATACATTTCTACTTAGTAGGTTTAGCGATTTAACTAATGAAGAGATTTCTGTTAAGCAGTCGGTATCTATTAAGACAGTAGAGAGTAGAGTTACATCTGCATTAAAAATTTTGAGAGAGGTTTTAGAAGATTATCTGATATTTATAATAGGGTTTTTTATCTGTTAAGCGTTTATATGTATAGGGAGATTATGAAATGAAAGATGAGTTATTATTAAAATACATTAAGGACGAATACTCTCCACAAGAGGAAATAGATGTTCTTGATTGGGTGTCAGAAGATTCTAAAAACTTAAAGAAATTTGTTGAATTTAAGAATCTTTGGATTTCGCAAACTATTCCACAGAATCGTGCAGAGAAGAATGACTATCTCAACTTTAAAGAGAATGTCAAGAGTGAAAAAAGAAAAATTACTGCTAAGTATTTAAGATATTCAATTGCCGCCTCTATTATTGTTCTTTTGGGGCTTAATCTTCATTTCAATTTTCTTAAAAAAGATGATACAGGCGTTATTGCTCTCCAAGGCAACGGTGTTATTGCTGAGGGATCACATATGAACCATCTTTATACAGATAAAGGTGTTAAAGCTAAGATTACACTGCCCGATGGTAGCAAGGTGTGGTTAAACTCTGACTCCAGAATTATTTATCCCAATAGTTTTTCAGAAAAATCAAGAGAGATTCAATTTGCAGGTGAAGCTTATTTTGATGTGATTGGAGACTCTCTAAGACCAATGATCATTCATACAAACAAGAATTTTAGGGCTGAAGTCTTTGGTACCAGTTTTAATATTAAATCATACGACAATGATGACAATGCACAGACAACCCTTTATACCGGCTCTTTGAGACTTGTTGCAAAAGTTGGGAAAAAAGAGGTCATTTCTATAATGAAACCCAATGAAACCGTAATCATAAAGGATGATGCTTCAAGAGTTAAAGAGGAGAAAGAGGAGCCTCAAAAAGAGTCAGCTTGGAAAGAGGGCGATTTAATTTTTAATGCTACACCTCTTTCAGAAGCTATTAAGATGTTGGAAAGGTGGCATGGAACCACTTTTATAGTTCAAAATCCTCAGTTTCTCAAAGGACGAATAACTGCAACTTTCCATTCGGAATCTATTATTCAAATTATGGAGTTACTTAAATATTCTTTGAAAATTGAATATAAAGTAGAAAACAATCAAGTAACAATTTTTTAAATTCAAAAATTTAAAATAGGGTTTTAGTGGGTTTGCGCGTTTATATAAATGAACACTAAAAAACGAATTAACTATGTATGAAACCCTAAAGATCAAATTACCAAGAATTTTGGTGATGATTCTTCTTATCGTACTAAGTACATCTGTAAAGCTTGATGCACAACAAGTAAAGCTTAAATTTACAGATACTCCATTAAGTACTATCCTTAAAGAGATAACCAAACAGACGGGATACAATTTTGTCTATTCAGAGCCCATTGTAAGCCGTGAATCAAAAGTCTCTTTTAACTATGAGGAGGAAATCCTTTCAATCACACCTCTTCTATCTCAATTATTTCAAAATCTGCCCATTTCCTTCAATATATCGGGGAAACAAGTTGCATTGGCAGAAAAAGAAATTACAGAAAGGACTCAACAGAAAACAAAAGTTGAACAAACCATTAAAGGAACAGTTGTTGACAAAGAGAGTGGAGATCCTATTCCGGGGGCAGGGGTGGTTGTTCATGGCACTAAAAAATTTGCCATTACAGCCTCTGACGGAAGATTTACAATTAAGGCATTTGAGAAAGAGAAGTTGATAATTACTAGCCTAGGCTATCTCGATTATGAGTTTATTGTAGGCACAGATACCGCTCCGACAATAAGGATGACTGCAGATAATATTATGCTTGATCAAGTGGTTGTGACCGGATATCAAGAAATCTCCAAAAATCAATTGACTAGTGCAGTAGCAGTAGTAAAAGCAGAAAATATTGCACAGCTAGGAGCATTAAGTATAGAGCAGTCACTTCAAGGGCAGATTGCAGGTCTAAGTGTTATCAACACATCTGCTTCTCCGGGAGCTGCACCCAAGATAAGAGTGAGAGGAACTTCTACTCTGTTAGGAACGGGTGAACCCCTTTGGGTATTGGATGGAGTTATACTTGAAAACTCGGTCCCGGTAACTGCTACAGAGATTAACAGTCCCGATTTTATGGAGACTTTTAACAGCATTATTGGAGGAGTTAGCCCTAACGATATTGAGAGTATAACAGTTCTCAAAGATGCTTCTGCCACTGCAATTTACGGAACAAGAGCTGCCAATGGAGTAATCGTTGTTACAACTAAAAAGGGGAGAAAAGATGCTACCAATATTTCTTATAGACATTCATCAGGGGTAAGAATGAGGCCTCATTATGGGAATTTCAATATGATGAACTCAAAAGAGAGAGTGCAAGTTGGTCTGGATATGTTAGAAGATAATATTCCAATTTATGGAAATACAGGTATTGAATATGCAATTAGACAGTACCATTTAGGAGCTTATACAAAGGAACAGTTTGAGAATGAAGTTATTAAGCTTCAAGAGATGAATACAGACTGGTTTAAACTTCTTTTTAGAAATGCATATACTCAGACACATGATTTTAGCGTCTCGGGCGGTTCAAAAGATATGGATTACTACGTCTCACTTGGATACAACTCTGAGCAAGGATTAGATATAGCATCTAAATTTGATACATATAGTGGGATGGCGAAACTTAACTCAGAAATTTTCAAAGGAGTAAAATTGGGTACCGCATTACACTTCAATAAACGCAATAGAGAAACCTACCATCAGTCAATTAACCTATTTGACTATGCTATTAGTACCGCAAGAACAGTTCCTCTATATAATGAGCATGGAGATAAATATTTTTACATGCGAAATCAAAACATGTTCAATATAATGAATGAATTGGACAATGGTAAAAGATTAACCAACCAACTTGATTTAAAAGCAAATCTCACTTTGGATGTTGCTCTTTACAAGGGGCTAAATCTCTTTTTTTTAGTTAGTTATCAGAATGCGGGCACTATGAGTAGCAATTACGCTACAGAGAAAAGTCACTATGTATCAGTTATGAGGGGATATGACTTAGGTAACGAAACTGAAGATATGATAAAGAAATCAAAGTTACCCTTTGGAGGCGTCTATAGTGAGCAAAATATCTCCCAAAAAACTTTAATTGTTAGAAATTCTTTGGACTACAATACCCTTATAGCCGATGATAAGTTAAGTATAAATACGATGATAGGTCAAGAATTTAGAGCAACCGATTACCATGGATTAACCTCTAATAACTATGGCTACATGCACGATCGTGGTAAAATATTCTATAACCCTGCTCAAACTGTTGATAACTATCAAATTTATCGAAATAAAACAGAACGAAAGTTAATAAACAGAGCTTATGAGTCCTATTTCTCAATTCTTACTTTAGCATGGCAAAATAAATATGTGTTAAATGGTAATGTAAGATTCGATGGTTCTAATCTATTTGGTTCTAATCCTAAGTACAGATATCTACCGTTATGGTCTGTTTCCGGAAAGTGGAATGTTAGCAATGAAGAATTCCTATATAATAGTAATATAATCACAAATTTGGCTCTAAGGGCCTCATACGGGTTAAGAGGAAATATTGTTGAAGAGAGTTCCCCACAGATTATTGCAAATATTCTCCCCCCAAATCCTATCACAGGCTTAAACGAGTTGAGTGTTGTTCAACCTCCTAATCCAGATCTAAAGTGGGAAACCACCTCGTCATTAAATATTGGGATGGAATTAGGGTTATTTATGAATAGGATACTATTTAATGTTGATTGGTATAGAGATTTAAGTAAAGATTTGATTGCATATAATAATATATCTGCAGTTAGTGGTTTTACCGGAAAATATGTAAACTATGCAGATATTGAAAATAAAGGAGTTGATATTTCTGTCACTGCTGACATTGTTAGAGATAGAGAATTTAAATGGCAAATTTCACTCAATACAGGTTATGTAAAAAACGAAGTTTTAAACTCATCTTTAGATCCATCTGTAGATAATCTGGTTAAAAGTTACTATGTGCCAGGTAACGTAATGGTGGGTAAACCTGCTAACTCTATGTGGGCATACCCCTATGCCGGACTTGACAGTAAAGGATCTCCCTCTTTTTATACGACTGAAGGTAATATTATCCACAGAACAGATTCAGACATGCCTCAATATGTAATCGATATTAATAACTTGGTTTATATGGGAAGTAGAGAGCCAATTATTAACGGTGGATTAAGTAATGTGTTCAAATATAAATCTTTTACTCTCTCCTCACTTCTCGCTTTCTCTCTAAAAAGTGTTGTTAGACTTCCACTGAGTAACTATGGAGGCTCCTTTTTTGAATATACTAATCTCAACCGAGACCTCTTGGACAGGTGGAGAAAACCCGGTGATGAGGTGCGAACTGTAATTCCCGGTCAAGCCGAATCAACTAGCATCTATACATCTCAAGGAGCTTATTTTACAGATATAATGTTTAGTAACAGTGATTATAATGTTGTGTCGGGTGATTTTTTAAGACTTAGATCCCTCACTCTAGAGTATAAAGTATCTCAAGAAGTGCTAAAAAGACACCCAATTGTCGGTAAAAAAATTGGTGATATCTCCATCAGAGCTCAAGCTCAAAATTTATTTACAATAGCTAACAAACGTTTAAAAGGCTTTGATCCGGAAACTGTTAACTATTCAACTAATGGATATGGTTCATTACCATTACCTAAAACCTTTACACTTGGACTAAATATTAACTTTTAAGATCTGACAGTATGAATTCAATTATAAGAAATAAATTGATGGCTCTTCTCTTTATTTTCACCCTATTAGGTTGTGGTAAATATCTGGATGAGATGCCGCAAAATCAGTTAAAACCGGCAACGGTTGATGACTACTCTCAGCTACTGAACAAGGCATATATCACAAAGCAAGTTATGCCCTATTTGGATATCTTAAGTGACGACGTTGCCCTTATTGCATCTGACCACGTTATGAATGGACCTGATTATGGAGATGTTCTCGTTAGTGCATATATGTGGGAAGATGCTCATGAGTCAACTATGACTAACGGTGATATAGCCTTTGAGGCATTTTATGAGAGTATCTTTTATTGCAATTTGGTAATTGAGAACATCGATGACGCTCTCGGTACGGTTAATGATGAAACTCTCGTCCGAATTACCAAGACTAATATAAAGGGTGAAGCTTTAGTATTAAGAGCATATTCTTATTTCCACTTAGTAAACTTATATGCAAAAGCTTATGACCCAAATACTGCTGACGAAGATCCGGGTATTCCACTTAATTTAGATGCTAACGCAGCTGCAAAAGATTATACACGTAATAGTGTAGCAGAAGTTTATGAGCAAATAAAAGATGATTTGCTTGAAGGGATTAAATTGTTAGAAGAGAATGAACTGAATAAAACTATTTTTCAATTTGATGCCTTTAAAGCTAAAGCATTTTTAAGTAGAGTTTATTTATACATGCACGATTATGACAAAGCTATCGAGTGTGGGGAGTATGTTTTATCTAAAAACTCTAATATTTACAACCTCCAGAAGGCAGGAGAAACTCTTAATGAATCAAATAACACAGGCACCATATGGGTTAATGAGGGAGCACTCAATGCTACCTATACCAATTATCTCTCAAAAGATCATCCCAATGTTCTATTTGTCAACGGTATTCACGAATTGCTTCCCAGTTTAGCCTTCTGGCCATTTGCAACAACTTTTAGCGTAAACAGAGAATTAGCAGGCTTATATGAAATAAATGATGTCAGACGTTTTGCATTTTTTTATACATACCAGCGAGATACCTACTCGGGTTTTAGAGAAAAATTCTCATATGCCAAAACTAAACACACTTTATCAGATTATTACTCACCAGGAGCTGCAGCCGGACAAACTAGGGTTCTAAGAGTTGAAGAGATACTACTGATTCTAGCAGAAAGCTACGCTAGAAAGGGAGATATTTCGACAGCAATAAAATATTTAAACCAGTTAAGAGAACCCAAGTTTAGAACAGGTACCTACATACCTTTAGGTGCATCAAATTTTAATAGTTCCACAATTATTGATTTTATAATGCTAGAAAGGCGTCGCGAACTCTGTTTTGAAGGACACAGATGGTTTGATTTAAGACGTACAACACGTCCGGCCATGAGTAGAGTAGGTTATGATGGTCAGGTAGCAACTTTAAAAGAAAATGATCCTAAATATGTTTTACAGATTCCTCAAAAAGAGTTGCTAGTTAATCCAAAAATTGAAGTTAACCCTAGATAATTAAAGTCATGAAAAATATAAGATCATTATTAGTAATATTAACAGTTATCATTCTGGCAGTCGGTTGTATCAAAGAACTCCAACCTGTTGGTGAGTATAAATATGATGGGCCTGTCCCTCCAATTAACAAGGGAACAACTACTGCTTCTCAACTTTGTTATGAGCTGTATCAAGAATATGACTATCACGTCTATTACACATTAGCCGGAGATGAGGCTTTGATAACGCCACTAACTGTTACTTATGATTACTCTATTATAATGAATAATAGTGCTGCAATACCAATGAAGGCGGCTGACGAGACTCCGGCTGAAAAGTTTCTTAGTAAGTTAAAAGCAATTTACACACTCTTCCCAAAGGAGCTAGTTAAGACCAATATGTATAAAAGACAAGTATTGGTAAAGGTTAATCCGGGTAAAATCACTAGAAAAGATACTGACGGAAATTTTTTCTACACCAATGCATTTGCTGAAAGGAATGCCGGTACTATATATTTTGGAGATCTAGACAGTTCTTTAGAATCTCTCAATTATGGTGGTTGGAAAGAATCGATTATATATAGTTTCTTGTATGGTATTACTTACCCAAGAGTAACAAAAGATATAGATATGCACGGTAAAAAAATCACATATCCTAGGGAGTTAATTCTGGTCTCAAAACTTTTTTACAGGAACGACAATGCTGATGCCTACTACCTTTGTTTTGATGTAAGCGGCAACTACAAAAGAGATGTTGGCTACAGCTATGGCTTTGTCCATCCAGATGGAGCAGAAGCTTCTGCTGTCGCTCCCCATAATGACATAATATCAGTCGCTACTTGGTTCTTGACTAAGCCTCGTACAATAATTGACTCTGTATTGGGAGACCCTTCTAATCGTTTATTAAAGACTAAAATTGAGGTGATTAAGGAGTTTTATCAAAAGAATTTTTCTATAAATCTAGACTCTATTAGAGATAGTGTTTCCACTATATAATTTAATCCATATTAATAAATGAAAAAGTACTACATAATTTTTTGTTTTGTTTTGATATTGTTTGCTACGAATGTGGCAAACAGTCAAAACAAAACAGATTTAAAGGTCCTTTTTATTTCAGGATCAAGCGATTATTACTTGAGGATTGAGGAAACTCTAACACAAAAAGAGATTGAGAAAAGTGTAAAGAAAAGGAGTATCTCCTTCGAAAAGCTTTTAAAACGTTACTTTACAACTGTAAAAGTAGTAAAAGCAGCAGAATACAATGCAGCTATATCCAAAGAATTTGATATTACTATATTTGATGGAACTCCTCCGGTATTACAAGAGGAGCGTCGTTATACTGATGTGGAGGGGTATGTAATAGGAACAATGCCTGCGAAATATCTACCTGATGATTACTGTTCTCCAACTATCTGTATTGCAGAAAGAAGCTCTGAGATAGGTCAATCTTTCGGTAGTAAAAATGATTGGTTTTGCCTCTGTCTATATTCCGATGCATTAAACTGGGATAAAGACCATCCAATTTTTAATGGCCCTTATAAAGTGACAATTAAACCTGAACTGAAACCAACTCCGGAAGGTGCATTAAAGATAGCAAATGAGCAAGGAGAGAGTATTCCGAAAATGGTAGAGATGTGGAAAGTTCAAACGATAGATACTGAAAAGAATAAAAACAGTCGTATAGGGCTAGTTAGTTTACCATATGGATACCTAGATTCACCTGATGCAGAATTTATATCCGGAGGGGTATCCTCTAAGATGTTAGAATCAGTGGCTATTGGAAGGCATGGTAACTTTTTCCACTGGGGATTTGCAGCAGCCCCGCATGACATGACAGAAGAGGCTAAAATAGTATTTATCAACTCTGTTATTTATGCTTCTCAGTTTAATCAGCAACCTATTGCGAGGAAGTTCACTGCGCGCTCATTAAGAACTCGTGTAGATGAAATGCGAAATAAAGTTAAAAGAGAAACTTATGAAAAAGAAAACGAACATTTTGCATACTTTATAAAGAAAGCACAAAAGGAAATTAAAGAAAAAATTGCTAAGGGATTAGAGTTGGCCACTCATGAAAAAAGGCAAATAAAGATGAATCCTTATCTCTATAAAAGTTACGCAGAGTATCTTAAAAAGCAGAATCCACAGCTCTTTTATGTATTTGGCCAAGACGAAGCTGAATACCAACGATACTATAAAAGGAATAAACCCTACTTTCACGGAGGCATGTTGGTTGACTCTCCAATAGGTATAGAGATTGATGAGGAAGCTCGTCTACTTGGAATAGCCAATGACGATATAAATATATTGGATAAAGCCATTTCTCTTCTAGAAGCAGGAGAAGACGAAGAGTTAGCTAGAACTATACTACATCGCTATACGCTTTGTCGCTTTGAACAACCTTCGAAATGGAGAAATTGGTTTGATACTTATCGTGATAAAATGTTTTTTACAGAGAGTTCAGGGTGGTTATGGTTAGTAAACACTAACCATAAAAACGTACCCGGTAATGACTATACTCCGCTTTTAGAAGAGGTAGAAAAGAGGTTAAGAGAGAAGGCTATGAGAAGTAGATCTCAAGGAGCTAACTTAAGTGAAAAAGAGAGTGAGAAAGAGTTATTTACTGATGAGAAAAACCCTGTTGCACTCTCTTGCTCTCTCAATAAGATTAGCCAAGGTATCTTTGAGGTTGTTTTAAAAGTTAAAATTCACTCGGGTTTCCATTTATACGCTGAAGTATCTGAGCAAGAGCCATTTTTAAAGACAGAAATCAATATTGAATTACCTGATGGCTACAATAAGAATGGAGAAATGGCATTACCTTTTTCAGTTGAAGGAACTAAAGGAACAACTTACTATAAGGATGAAGTACAATTTTCCCAATATTTTAACGGGAAAGGAGAAGGAGAAGTATTTGTACGAATCAACTATCAAGCCTGTGATAACTCAATCTGCTTTCCTCCACAAGAGAAGCAGTTCAATTTACAGATAAAGTAGATTTTAGCTTTATTTTAAAATAGTGCTAAAGCTTTGAGTAAAGTAAATTTAATCCCTTTTGAACAAATTAATATAATCACTGAACATATATAATTTACCCCTTTGTCCGCCGGTTATTTCTCTGAGAATTGCGAGACTTTCCAGAATTGAGAGCATATTATAAGATGGTCGTAATGATTTTCCGGTTATTTTAGAGATGCCTTGAGCATCTATGATAGGCTGATTATAAAGATATTTAACTATTTTGTAAGCATCTCCGCTTCTGCTGCCAATATCTTTTAGTTTAGAATCAATATTTTTTTGTAATTGCAGGATTCCATCGAATGTTTCTATCCCTTTTCTGGAAGTTTCCAAAATACCGGTAAGAAAAAATTTTAACCACTGATTTATATCATTAGTAGCTCTTACACGCATCAAATTATCATAGTAGAGCGCCCTGTTCTTTTCAAAAAAATCAGATAAGTACAATATAGGACGCTTTAATATTTTTTTGTCAACTAAATATAAGGTAATTAAAAGTCTTCCTACACGGCCGTTCCCGTCTAAAAATGGGTGGATTGTTTCAAACTGATAGTGAATAATAGCTATCTTAATCAAGTCTGGCAGGAGATTTAATTCATCATTGGCAAATTTTTCAACATCAGACATCAATTCATTTACACTTATATGAGGAGGCGGTATAAAGATTGCGTCATTTATTGATGCTCCTCCTATCCAGTTCTGACTCTTTCTATATTCACCGGGCATTTTATGTTCTCCTCTTACCCCTTGTAAAAGGATTTTATGTGTATTTTTTATCAGGCGTGATGAAAATGGCAATTTGTGTAATTGTAAAACCGCACTATTCATTGCGTCTACGTAATTATGGACCTCTTCCCAATCATTCCGCTTTTCGGTACTGACCTCTTCTTTTTTAAGAAAAATATCCTCAATATTTGTTTGCGTACCTTCAATTCTTGATGATAGAGTAGCTTCCTTCGCAATATGCATCTTGATAAACAAATCAATATTTACATATTGCGAATACATATCTAAACGCCCTAAATGGCGATCTGCCTGACTTAATAGCTTCATTACCTGCATATCATTTATAATCCAGGCTCTATTGATAGGCGATGGTTGAAAGCTTTTATAATACCCTTGATTAATATAAGATCCTGCATAAAAACTCTGCATAACAAAGAATTAAATAGTTAATAACAAATATATAGAGAAAATAACAATTAAACAACTCTTTATTTTACTTTTTGTCTTAAAAGTAAAATAACAGCGATTTTTATTTTACTTTTTAATAAAAAACTACATTAGATTATCTATAAATAATTACACAATGCCTTTTGCAAAGCATTAAACCTTTTGGAAAAATTGGTGTCAAAGTGCAGAATTAAATATTAAAGACATGAAAAAATTATTTTTTCTTTTTACACTGTCACTGTTTGTAACAATAGCAAGCGCTCAGCAACAACAACCTCAAAGACGATCAATGGATCCTGCAACATTTACTAAAGAAAGAATTGCGGAAATAGCCAAATATGTGGCAATTTCCAAAGACGACAGCGTTAAACTTCAAAAAGTTTATGATAATTATCTAAAAGAAAGTACAGCTGCAAGGGAGGATAGAGATAAATTTATGAAACTTCGTGAAGATCTGCAGAAGAAGATAGAAGGAGTACTTGGTGCTGAGAAATATAAAACTTACAGAACTAAATTTGAGGCCGATCCTGCTAATCAAAGAAGGATGAGACCAGGCGGAAATCCGAGATAACATATAATTAATCGGTATTTACCAGTGAGACGGGTAGGATATTTATGTTTAGCCGGTATTTATTTAAAATTCAGCTACCGAGGATTTCTCGGTAACTGCCACAGACGGTAAAAAATACAAGACCAAACACTATAATTTAGATGCTGTTATTTCAGTTGGTTATCGTGTTAATTCACAAAGAGCTACACAATTCAGGCAATGGGCGACTTTTATATTAAGGGACTTTGCTATTCGAGGCTATGTATTGGACAAAGAGCGTTTGAAAAATGGAACATTTTTAAACCAAGAATACTTTGATCATTTACTTGCTGAAATTCGGGAAATCTGAGCAAGCGAAAGACGGTTTTATCAAAAAATAACAGATATCTATTCCACAGCAATAGACTACAATCCTGATATAGAGGCTACACAGACTTTTTTTGCGACCGTTCAAAATAAATTACATTTTGCTATTCATGGATATACAGCAGCTGAAGTAATTATAAAACGTGCCAACAGCGATAAGGATAATATGGGTTTGACAACTTGGAAAAATGCACCTAAAGGAAAAGTATTAAAAATCGATATTTATGTTGCAAAAAATTATCTGACAGAAAATGAACTTAAGCAGCTTGACCGCTTTGTTACTATGTATTTAGATTATGCCGAAATGCAAGCAGAGAGGAATATCCCAATGACTATGGATGATTGGACGAAAAAACTGAACGCATTTTTACAGTTTAACCAAAAAGATATTCTTAGAAACGCTGGAAAAGTAACACAAGCGATTGCTAAAGCTTTTGCCGAAAGTGAATTTGAGAAATTTCGTATCATTCAGGACAAAACTTTTGAAAGCGACTTTGATAAAGACGTGAAACGAATTGTGGATAAACACCCAAACGACGAATAAAAAATCTAGTGATAACCGAAGGAACTACCGGAGCTCTTCATTTACCTTAATGGTAAACTCTTCTCCACTATTTTTATAGTTTATTGTATAGATGAATTGGTTTTTGTAGTTTAGCAGAGAAATTGAAAAGTGAGTTTGTAGAGACAAAGTGAATAATCCAAAAGATACAAAAGAGGCTAAACTGACAAAGGATTTTGATGCTGCTTTTAAAGAGCACTTTCACAAAATCCGTTTTATAGCTTATACCTTTTTAAAGGAGATGGAGGATGCTGAGAATGTAGCTCAAGATGTCTTTATCTCTCTTTGGGAGAAGAGAAAGAGAGTAGATTTTGAGAAAGGGGTCTATCACTGGTTAGTCACAATTACAAGAAACAAGTGTTTAAATATCTTAAAAAGCAATAAGGTACAGCAGAAATATTTGGAGCGCAATTACAACTATGCTGTGGACTTAATGAAAGATTTAACTTACAGTTCAACTGAGTTTTTACTACTTAACAATGAGGCTGACAAACTACTGGCCTCCTCATTAAATAAAATGAGCGACAGCATCAGGGAGACCTTTTTATTATGTCGGTTTAATGGCAAAAAATATGAAGAGGCAGCAAAGATTCAAAATGTCTCTATTAAAACAATTGAGTACCGTATAATGGTAGCTCTTAGAATACTTCGCAAAGAATTGGGAGAATATTTAGTTTTTCTTTTAGTGCAAATCGCAATTAAGTTGTTTATTATATAGAGATATAGTTTAAAGGATGAAATGAAAAAGGAGTTACTTATAAAATATATAAAAGGAGAGGCCACTTTTGAGGAGGAGATGGCAATAGTAGAGTGGACTAAGGAGTCACCCGAAAATAAAGAGTATTTGATCTCTCTAAATAATTTATGGATGGCTCATAACATGCCTACCGATAAAGCTAGCAATGAGGAGCTTTCTGCACTTAAAAGAGTTCGCCTACTTAAAAAGCGAGTACGCAGAAATAGAATCATCTCCTACTCTGCCGCAGCTTTGCTTATCCTCTCCATAGGAGTAAATTTTGCCATTTATAACTGGACAAGTAACAAAAGCTCGACACCTAAACCCATCCTTCTTTCAGATATCCCCGATAACAATAAAGTATCCATCTATACCAATAACGGAGTAAAAGGAAATATCATTTTACCGGACGGCTCTGTGGTATGGCTTAACTCTGCCAGTAGAATAACATATCCAACATCATTCAGCGGTGGTACAAGAGAAGTTGAACTTGTTGGAGAGGCCTATTTTGAGGTTCAAAAGGACTCTCTACATCCAATGATAATCTCTACAAGTAAAGATTTTTTCATAAAGGTTACCGGCACTAAATTTAATCTTAAAGCTTATGACGACGACGAACTTGCTCAAGCAACTCTCTACTCCGGTGAGATAAGAGTATGTAGTCAAAGCGGTAGAGATAAAGTGACAGAGGAGCTTATTCTTAAACCAATGGAGACTGTAGTAATAGGAGATAAAAAAGTTGAAGCAGGTATCTCTCAAGTTAAAGATGAATCTAATTCCGAATGGAAAGAGGGTATCTTGACATTCAATCACACTCCGCTATCTGAAGTTATCAAAAGTATAGAGAGATGGCATGGAGTAACAGTAACAGTAGCAGACCCGGCAATTCTCAATTTCAATATTACAGCCTCTTTCAATGAAGAATCTGCCGTTCAAATTATGGATATGATTCGTTACATCTCACCTGTAGATTACAAAGTGGAAAATAAAATCTTTATTCTTTCAAAAAGATAGTTTATCTAAATAGGTTTAGGGGAATTTTAAATTTTGTTGTTTAGTTTATATACAACATAACTAATTTATAATATGAATTTACACCTAAACAAAAGACTTAAAGTAGGGAGAATACTATTAGTTGTAGTAGCTCTCTTATTTGGTACGTCGCTGATTGCGCAGCAAGTTACCTTAGATGTCAAGGACAAACCTCTACAAGAGGTGTTACAAGAAATTACCAAAAAGACAGGTCTAAAATTTGTTTATTCTGATGCCATTAAAGTGTTGGATAAACAAATTGCCATTAAAGCTACCAATAAAAAGGTAGAAGATGTTTTTGAGGAGATTTTCAAACCACTTGGAATAGCTTATAAGATTGAGGATAAACAAGTAATGCTTACTCCAACCAATTTAGTGCCCTTAAATTCAAGCCAACAAGTTGGTAAATCCGATGAGCAAAAGCAAATGACAATTACCGGAAAAGTTACCGACAGTGACGGAGAAGCACTTCCCGGTGTGTCGGTATTAAATTTAAATAACAAGAAAGGCACTATCACAACCTTAGACGGTGATTACTCAATTGTTGCCAATAAAGGTGATAAACTGAGTTTTAGCATGATAGGAATGGTTACAGAAGAGATTGAAATTCAAGAAAGAAGTGTTATAAATATTCAATTAGCAACTAGCATGACACATCTTGAACAAGTTGTTGTAACAGGATATCAAGATATCCCAAAAGAGAGAGTAACCGGAGCTATCTCATCTATCTCGTCTCAAAAAATAGAGGAGCGCTACACCCCAAACATAATGCATAACCTTGAAGGTCGTGTTGCAGGTTTAAGTACCTATGGTGGTAAAACAATCATTAGAGGAACCAGCTCACTTTACGCAGAGACCAATCCACTATTAGTGGTTGATGGTATGCCTATCGAGGGTAAAATAGAAGACTTAAATCCTTATGATATCGAAAGTATAAATATTCTTAAAGACGCTGCTTCTACAGCAATTTACGGAGCTCGTGCTTCGAATGGTATCATTGTGGTAACTACAAAAAATGCTCGTAAAAAAGGGAAAGTAGATATTGACTTTAGTACTAATATCTCATTTTTTGAGAAGAGAAATGTAGACTATGCCGCTAACTTCTTTATGAATGCTGAACAACAGGTAAAAGTTGAATCAGATTATTGGGACTATTACTTCTTTAATAATGACGGAGAAATTCCTAATCCAATCAATTCAGCTGAATCAACTATATCTAATGGAAATCCGGTATCCCCAATACATTATGCTTATTATCAATTGGCAAAAGGCAATATCAATAGGGAGCAATTGAATACAACTTTAAATATTCTAAAGAAGAATAATTTTGCAAATGAATATGCTGAAGCTATATATTTGCGTCAATTCAAACAACAATATAATCTCTCATTAAGGAGTAGCTCAGATAAATTTCAAAGTAATCTTGTATTCAATTATAGAACCGATAATAAAGGGATAATTAATCATAACGATAATCAGCTCAATATAAGCTATAAAGGAGTATACGAAATAGCTCCGTGGCTAACTACCACATTTGGCATAACTGGTATATACAATACTGGCAATGCAGCAGGTTCTTCCTACAATTCTTCACATGCTAACATCTGGGCACACCCCGCATATGAGTCAATGTACAATCCTGATGGTAACGATAAATTGTATTATTATTGGTATTGCGGTAATCCTTATTGGAACGGCATAACAGATGGGTTGCATAATTTAGGAGTTAACATCAGAGAAGAATTCTTTAATAATGTTGAGTCAGAAAATAGACAAAATACCCGTTATAATGGTAACCTTCTTTTTAAAATAGTAAAAGGTTTAACTGCAAATGCCCAATTCATATACGAGAAAGAACATACTACCACTAACTGGCATGCTCAAGAAGAGAGTCAATTATCTCGCACATTGAGAAATGCTTACACTAAGATGGAGAATGGTAAAATTGTATATTTAACACCGCAATCAGGAGGTATGCTACGCAGTACTAATACAGATGGATCTTATTGGACTGGTCGTGGACAAATTGATTATTCTAATACATTTGATAAACATACTATTACTGCTTTGGCTGGTTTAGAATTTCGTCAAACTAAATTTGGCGGAACTAAATCTCTAATTCTCGGCTATGACGAGCAATTACAAAATAGCTCTACCCACACAATTGACTTCGGTGCTTTAAGTCAAATGCAAAATGGTCCTTATTTCATGTCCGGCAGGTTCCCTGCTAATCAATTTGTCTTTAGTCCTTATATAAGAGATGGAATGGGCATTGTAGTTGAACAATTCCATCGTTATGCTTCCGGTTATGCGAATTTCACTTATAGCTATGATGATAAATACAATATATTTGGTTCTTTCAGAAAGGATTACGCGGATGTTTATGGTCTTAATGCTAAATTTAGAGGTACTCCTCTTTGGTCAGTGGGAGCAGGTTGGAATCTTCACAACGAGTCATTTATGAGAAGTCTCTCATGGATTAATTTCCTAAAGATGAGAGTAAGTTACGGTATCACCGGAAATATTTATCAAGGAGCTACAAGCTACATGACAGCTACCTCTACAGGAATGAATCAATACACAAACCTCCCTTATGGAGAAGTAGAAAGTCCTGCCAATCCAAATCTAAAATGGGAAAAAAGTATTACTACCAATTTAGGATTTGATTTTTCATTCTTTAAAAATCGTTTACGTGGCTCATTAGATCTTTACGATAAAGAGGGAAGAGATATCTTTTCCAATAAATCTCTAGACCCAACTACAGGATTTGCTTCTATGTTTGTTAATATGGCCAATATGTACAATAAAGGTATAGAGATTGCAACTACTTACGATTGGTTTACAGAAAGCAAAAGAGGTGATTTTAGTTGGTCGACAGGAATTACCTTCTCTTATAACAAAAACATGGTAACGTATGTAGAAAATCCATCAACAATGGCCTACCAGTTATTATCAAATCCTTTTGTAGAGAGCTATCCATCTTCAGCTCTTTGGTCATGGCGTTTTGCCGGGATTAGTAACAATCCCGGGGAGAAAGGGCAAACCCTTTGGTATATTGAAGATGGAGGTAAAGCACATTCAGCCCAAACTAGAGGTATAAGTATAATGGAATTTTCCGGTCAAACAGAACCGAAGATAGTTTCGGGTATAGAAAATAGGTTCACATGGAAGGGGTTAAGCCTGAATGTGATGATGGCATATTATGGAGGGCATGTAATGAGAGCTTTAGCAGAAGTTGAAACTTTTAACGTTCAATATTCCACTATTGCCAGCTATTTCACAAATGCGTGGACACCTGATAATCCTACAGATATTCCCGGTATCGGTCGTTATGGTACAACCTCATTAGGAAACGAATCTTCAAATTCTAATATTTCAGTTAGAGATGGAGCGTTCTTAAAAATCAGGAATATGGTATTGGGTTATGATTTACCTGAAAAATGGTTTAAAGGAACGGGTATTAATCGATTAAGTTTGCGTTTTCAAATAGATAATCCAAAATATCTTTGGGTAAAAAATAGTGTGGGAGTAGATCCCGAAACTTTAGGGATACGCAACCCAAGTACTTATATTTTTGGAGTAAATATTAATTTATAAAATTTTAAGGAGATGAAAAAATTTATATATAGCCTTCTAGTTGGAGTAACGATATTGGCAGTCTCGTGCTCAGATTTCACTGACGTACAGCCCAAAGGGAAAAATTTACTCTCTACTACAGATGAGTTAGAAATGTTATTAAATCAACCTTTTACTCTAAGAGACAATGATCTATGCACTTTGTGTGGTGATTTTATTTATGCACTTAGTGATGTCCCTACTATTCTCAGTCAACCAAATAAAACAAGACAATCAATTCTTTTTGCATGGGATGAAGCGAATATCGACAAGTTTGCTGAATTAACAAACTCTGATGGTTTATACACAACTGCCTATGGAATAATTGGTAAAATAGCAAATCCTGTTCTATATAGGGTGAACGACGCTGTTGGCTCCGATAAGGCAAAAAAACAACTTAAAGGTGAAGCCTTAGTTTTAAGAGCTTATTATCATTATCTTTTAATCAATAAATTTGCTAAAGCTTACAACCCTACCACAGCTAATAATGATCCTGGTCTCCCTTATGTTACAGAGGATTGGGATATTATCGTTCCAACTGAAAAAGTGTCTATCAAAGAGTTTTATGACAATATCATCAATGATTTGGATTTGGCAATAGAATTGGATGCATTACCAGCTCAAGCAGTTAATAGAATGCGAATGAATAAAGCTAGCGCTTATGCAGTTAAAGCACTAGCTTTAATGGATATGCAGAAATTTGATGAAGCTGCTGTTGCAGCTAGAGCCGCTTTAGACATTAATGGAGTCGTAAACAATTACAATGAAATGCTAGGCACACATAAAGGCTTGATACTAGGAAATGAATATCCAATTATTGTACGTCCAAATTTAAAATGCGAAGAAGACATATTTTTCACTCAAGGTCTTGAATTCTATAGATCAATAACTCCAGCAGCATGGGATAGATTTGAACCTGGCCATGCTAGTAAAGAAAAAATGTTAATAGACAGAATGTTCTATGATTACACACAGGGCATGGGAACAATGATTACCGGACTAGATTACACAATGACCTACGACTTAGCATCGGGTTGGAATATGTCCGGAGTTAAAACTACTCAGATGTATCTCATTATAGCAGAGTCAGAAATTAGAAAAAATAATTTTAACAATGGAATGAAAGCTCTTGACGCTATTAGAAAAAATAGAATAGATCCTTCTCTTTACGAGCCTCTAGAGGGCAAAGTCAACAATATGGCTGATGCCATAATGAATTTAAAGAGAACTGCCCACGGCGAGAATATTTACACATTACATAGTTTTATAAATTATAAAAGATGGAATCTATTTCCCGATTATAAAGAGACATTCTCAAGAGTTATAGCTGGTAAAGCTTATCAAATAACACCTGAATCAAAAATGTGGGTTTTCCCATTACCAATGAATGCAATTAGTTTAAATCCCAACCTACTTCCACAGAACTATTCTTTATAAGATAATCATTGCTACCTGTGTGTCCGTTGTTTAACAGCCACACAGGGTAGCCTTTTTGTAAAGTGCAAATTCAAGACAAACTACAAAACATGAAAAGAATAATAGTAATACTATTCCTTATTGTCACTTCAATCGTATTTGGACAAACCGGGGAAGCAACCCTAAAATTTGGCAGTAAAGCTCCTGAGATAAAGGCTATCTGGATAAAAGGAGAGCCTGTAAATAAGTTTGAAAAAGATAAACTCTATTTACTTGAGTTCTGGGCAACTTGGTGTGGTCCCTGCATAGCAGCCATGCCCCATCTTTCTGAAATAGCACAGAAATATAAAGATCAAATTGAGATTATTGGTGTTAACGTTTGGGAGAAAAGCACCGAAGAGCAACCATACGACTCCTTTTTGCCTGCTGTAGAAGAGTTCGTTAAATCTATGGGCAAGAAGATGGACTATCATGTTGCAATGGACAACAATGAATTATACATGTCAAAAGAGTGGATGCTAGCCGCCAATCAGCAAGGCATTCCTGCTTCATTCCTAATTAAAGATGGTATAATAATATGGATTGGACACCCACACTATTTCGAGCCCATTCTTAAAGATGTTTTAGCCGGAGATTATGCCATGGATGCCACAGCTAGAGAATACGAAGAGTCTAGAGCCAAAAGCGAAAAGCAGATAGCCCCATTTCTTGAAATGAACAAGAAAGTTGAAGATGCTCTTAAGCAAAAAAACTACAATGAAGCTTTATCGGCAATTGACGAAGGTATGAATGTTATAGACCCTCTCTTTCATAGAGCTGTAAAAAGCACACGATTTAAGGTATTTTTACTTAAAAATCCTAACGAAGCGAGAGAATATATGGAACAACTACTAAAAGAAGAGAAAGGAATTGGTAGCTCATTGATATATGATATTTTAGAGATAGAAAATCTACCCCATTATTTTTATGATTTTGCCTTAGAAATACTCACCGAAAATGAGAAAGACAAAAATGCTATAATACCTTTTGTTATACAAAAAATAGCTAAAGCACATTTCTTAAAAGGCGATAATAAAAGAGCAGAGGAGGCCATAAGAAAAGCAATCGATAGTGCAAAACAAGCGCTAAAAGAGAATAAATTCGAAGGAAGAGTAACTTCTAGTACCATTAAAAACATGGAAGAAGAGCTAGAGCTTTACACCAAATAATCAATGAAACTACTTAAAACATTGTTTGACTCTCAGCATTAATTGTCGCCTCCTTCACGGAAGTGCCATCTGATACTTTTAAAGTAGAAGGCAAATTAAAAGGCCAAGATTCACTTAGAATTTTTTATTTATAAATTTAGATTTTCTAAATGCGGGGTTGGGTAAGTTTTTCACAATTTATATTATACAATTTTGGAATTCAATTCCAGAATTGTATATTTGTACTATGAAAATTGTTCGAACAGCAGAAAAAGAGTTAAAGTCACTGGCCAAGCAGTTTAAAACAGTGGCTGTAGTGGGCCCCAGACAGTCAGGTAAAACTACTTTGGTAAGAATGGCTTTCCCGGAAAAAGCTTATGTCAATCTGGAAAATCCCGATACAAGGCGTTTTGCAATAGAAGATCCCCGTGGTTTTATAGCTAATTACCCTGACGGAGCAATATTGGACGAAGTTCAACGTACTCCCGATATATTTTCTTATCTTCAACAGGTAATAGATGAAAATCCCTCCAAAGGCCGGTTTATTCTCACCGGGTCAAACAATTTTCTTCTTCAGGAGAATATATCGCAGAGTTTAGCAGGAAGAGTCGGCTATCTCTATCTGCTCCCATTGTCACTTGAGGAATTAAACGAAAACAAGCTATCTATCAACGAATTACTGTATAAAGGGTTTTATCCGGCTTTATATGACGCACAGGGACAAATAGATTCCGGGAAATATTTTACTAACTACATCCGCACTTACGTAGAAAGAGATGTTAGACTCATACGTAATATAACTGATTTATACGCTTTTGAGCGATTTCTTCGTTTGTGCGCAGGACGTATCGGACAGTTGCTCAATATGAACAGCTTGGCGATAGAAACCGGAGTGGACAATAAAACTATTGCTGCATGGATTTCAGTTTTGGAAGCGAGTTTTGTTCTTTTCCGACTCCAACCCTATCATAGAAATTTCAATAAACGCATAGTCAAAATGCCCAAGCTTTATTTTTACGATACTGGGGTGGCATCGGCATTATTGGGAATAGAAAATCCTGATCAATTGGCTTTACATCCGTTTCGCGGAAGTCTATTTGAAAATATGGTTATTATAGATTTTCTAAAAAACAGATATAATCAGGGAAAATCCAATAATCTCTATTTTTGGCGTGATAGCTTAGGTACAGAAATTGACTTACTTATAGAAAATCCTGACGGATTATTGCCAATAGAGATAAAATCGGGACAAACAATTACCGATGATTATTTTAAGTCTATTGTCCCTTGGCTCAAATTATCCGAAGTGGAGAGAGGATTGATAATTTACGCAGGAAACGAAAAGCAGGTACGTAGTAATGGAATAACTGTGTTGCCCTTCAAAAAGTGATACAATACAATTACCTTCTATACAATCTCTCCGTCCCATAATACTTTTAGAAATTCTAAAGCAGGCAGAATATCTATGCCATTCATTTGACGTGGATATTTATCCATAGAGACAATAATTAAACGGCAATCAGGAAACTCTTGTGAAAATGCTTTTAAACCTCTAGTATGGTGAGAATGTACCTCTTCGGTAGATTTTATTTCTATTGCAATATGGGCATTACCAATAATAGCATCAACTTCATGGCCTGTGGTTGTACGCCAATAAGAGAGAGAATGTTTTGAATCAGAATAATTTAAATAGGCTATTAGCTCTTGAATAATCAAGTGTTCAAAAGCGTGTCCAAATTCCGGCGAACCGGGTTTTAGCAAATCTCTTTTTAATAGAAAGTTAGAGATACCAACGTCAAAATAATAAAATTTTGGCGATTGGATAACCCTTCGTTTTACTATACGAGTAAAAGCCGGAACAGTATAACCTATTAACGTTTCCTCTAAAATCGAAAAATATTCTTTTACCGTTGGAGCACTAACTCCACACTCAGACGCTATATTATTATAGTTTATAATTTCTCCGTTACTTAAGGCTGCTATCTCCATAAAGCGTGAAAAAGTATTTAGATTTCTAGTTAAAGCCTCTGCCTTAATCTCTTGCTGTAGATAGTCACCTACATAAGCATTTAATCTTTTTTTAGCATCGTCAATAAGATAGTGTCTAGGCAACATTCCGTTATTGCAAGCTTTTACTATATCAAACTCCGGTATTTCTGCACTCACAAATGGGTAAAGATGTTTACGGATAGCCCTTCCTCCAAGTAAATTAACACCACTACGTCTTAATTTTCTTGCACTAGATCCGCTCAATATAAAACGGATATTCTTATTACTCATTAACCAATGTACTTCATCTAATAGTGCCGGTATTTTTTGAATTTCATCAATAATAACCAAGTCATTCTCATTAAGTAAACTTAGCTCTTCACGAATTAAAGCCGGGCGACGATTATAACGCTCAAACTCATCTGACTTTAATAAATCAATGTAACGTACATCAGGATATAACATTTTAAGTAGTGTGCTCTTCCCTGTTTGCCTGGCACCCCACAGGAAGACGCTTTCATTTTCAGCATCTTTGAAATTCAGCTTTCTTGTTAACATAACTCAGTGGTTTAGGTAAGCAAATATACACAAATATTTGGATTTTCTAAAGTACAACTTTACTCTTTCATGAATATCTAAAGTACAACTTTATTTTTTCACAATTTATAACATACAGTTTTGGAATCCAATTCCAGAATTGTATAATTATTAACCCCCATTTCAACCCCGATTAAGTTACCTACATCTCAAAATCGGCACTAATTTTAAATCCGGAGTTCTCAGACCATACAAATTGAAGCAATTTGACCTTCCAAACACCTAATTACCAGCCACTAACCATAATTTCAACCTCGCAGGGTTTGTTATAAACACGCTGAATATGAGGTGGTTACTGTTTTGTATTTTGCTATTTTTGACAATAAGCTAAAAATTAAAGCGCTGATACAGAGATAGTTATTAAGAAACCTTGCGAGGTCGAAATTTAGTCTTTGTAGCTACGAATAGGTATCAGCTAAGGAAAACATTGGCTCCCGAATAGGGAGGGGACCCGCCGCCAGGTGGGGAGGATTTTCTCTAGCTGATACCTGGAGAAGCTACTATTACCGGTAATTAAGAGTTATATATTTAAGATGCATCAGTCTAGAGGGTTTGATGTAGGAAACTTTAGCGAGGTTGGGAAAGTTTTACATCCAATTTCGGATTTCAATTCCAAAGTTGCATATTCGCACAATGAAAATAAAATAGATTTAAGGAATGTATCAAACAGATAAAACATTTATTACATCTAATGTGAGGATGTGGGAGTTAATTGAGGAAAATTCCCGGTTTCTACTATTTTCAGAGCATTTTAATATCGATTTTAGAGTTGGGAACAGCACAGTTGAGCAGCTTTGTGAGCAATATAATATCTCTGTTCCGCTCTTTATCGCCATCGCCAATTTATATAATGGTTTTAAGCCCGAGACAATTGAGAGACTTAGTATAAACGACATACCGGCCATAATAGCCTTTTTGACAAATAGTCATAGATATTACAAGCTGGATAAATATCCCGAAATAATGGGATACATCTCTCAGTTATTAACCAACACAGGAGAGAGTAGCGTTAAATTAATTGAAGAGTTCTTTACCATTTATTTTGATGAGGTTGTAGAACATCTTGATTATGAAGATAAAGTTGCTTTTCCCTATTTTCTGTCTCTGGCAAAAGAGCTCTCAAAGGGATACACTAAAGGTGGTTATGAAAAATTTATCAAAGGTGAAGATTTTTCTGTGAAGCAATACGGTTTACATCATACTGATATTGAGACAAAATTATCAGACCTCAAAAATCTATTGACAAAATATATTAAGATAGAGGGGGAGTTCCAATTAAGGCGCAAATTGCTTTGTGCGTTACATGAATTAGAATACGAGTTATTAATCCACGAATTGATAGAAGATACACTACTGATGCCTTTGGCTGGAAAAATTGAAAAAGAATGGAAAGGTGTAAAATAAGCATAGCTTTTTTAGAGCCTTCTGATATTCTTTTCGAAGGCATCTCCAATATATTGATGAAGAGTGACTCTCACTACTCTTTCTTTAGAACTCACGATTTAAGCGAATTAAACCAAATAGTAAACTTACAAGAGATATCTGTAGTAATTGTCAATCCCGCCAGTTTACAGAACTTATTGGGAGAATTTTCTAAAATTCGCAAACAATATCCCTCGATTACTTGGGTTGCTATCTCCTACTCCTACATAGATCCAAATTTAAACCCTTGCTTTAACACTATCATCTCATTGAACGATTCACGCAGAGATGTGGCTCATAAATTACACTCACTGATAGAATCAAACAACTGCACTTGCTCAGATCAGGTTAAGGAAGAGCTCACCGATAGAGAGATTGATGTACTAAAACTTCTTGTAGAAGGTTATTCAAACAAAGAGATTTCAAGCGCATTAAACATTAGCATTCACACTGTTGTAAGCCATCGCAAAAATATTGTAAGAAAAACCGGAATAAAGAGCCTTTCCGGGTTGGTTATCTATGCAATTACATCTAAGATTGTTCCGATAGAGCCCAAATAAATCCCCTATAGTTGTGATTTTAAGGCAAAAATTCACAATTTATAGCGATTGACACTCTTTACATAAGTTGTTTTCTTTGTGCCAATTTCTAATTAAAAATTGGTATCACTAATGGAATCTAAGAAAACATCTTATAAAAATCACAAAATAATATTTAAAGCACTGCTTATAATTACACTTTTTTCATCTCAAACGCTCCAGGCGAAAGTGGATAAAGATAATGAATCGAAAAGTGATGCAATGTTGTTTGGAGATGTAAAAAGCACTTCAGACAGTGAACATATCCCCTACGCTTATATCTTCATTAAGGAGACAAAATTTATGACAATGGCCGATGGCAGCGGACATTTTAAGCTCCCAAATGTCCCTGTCGGAAAAATCACGGTTGTAGCTAAAGCAATGGGCTACCTTTCACAAGAGAAAGAGATAAATATATCAAAAGGAGAAAGCATAAATCTCTTTTTTGAACTGGACGAAGATCATCTAAGCTTAGAGCAAATTGTGGTTACAGGTACTCGTTCTAACCATTTTATTAAAGATGCTCCGGTCTTAACAGAAGTACTCACCTCTTCTGCCATAGAGAAAAAGGGGGCAGCCAATGTTTATCAAGCTCTGCAAGGTATTCCCGGCATACGGGTAGAAAATCAGTGCCAAAGTTGCAATTTTACAATGGTAAGAATGCAAGGGCTTGGTGCAGAGCATACCCAGGTGCTTATTAATGGTATGCCGTTGTATTCAGGACTGGCCGGTGTTTATGGCCTTCAGCAGGTTAGTACCATGGATTTGGATAAGATAGAGGTAGTTAAAGGAGCAGGCTCTGCACTATACGGAAGTGGAGCTGTTGCAGGTGCAATTAATTTGGTTACCAAAGAGCCATCACTAGTTCCAAGAATTGATGCGGGTGTACAATTTGGAAGTTACAATACAAATAAATACGATATCTCAGCCTCAATGAGAAATGAGAGAGGCAACGTCGGATTAGCCATCTATGCTCAAAAATATAGCGAAGGAATAATCGATCAAACGGGAGAAGGGATGGATATAAACGAAGTAAATAACAAAGATGGCTTCTCAGACAGAGTCTCTACAAACCTCACAAATGCCGGGTTTACACTCTATCTGGAAGATCCTTTTTTGAAGAATGAGCAACTGGTCATACAGGCTAAATCTATCTTTGAGAAAAGAAGGGGTGGCGAAATAACCGATGATATTTACAAAAATCCTTATACAGAAGGGACAGAAGATATCTTAACAGACAGATATGAAATCTCTACAAACTATAGTAAAGCCATTGGAGAGAGAGGCGAGTTTAATTTCTCGGCGGCCTTTGTACTTCACAACAGAGAAGCCACAAATGATGCTTTTCTAAACGATTATCAAGATGCAAACAACGGACTTCTTCCCGAACTAAATCTCATGCGTCCATACTTGGCCAAAGAGAAGATGTTTACCTCCGCCATCACCTACAATCACAAATTGGGGAACCATAAACTGATTGGAGGAGTACAGATATTAAAAGATAATATGGACGAATCAGGTATGTATGTGGTAATGGATGAAGATAATACAATGTACGGAAAGGGATATAAATCTTTATCCAATAAAAGTGCCTCAGAAGTAGGAGTATTTGTCCAAGATGAGTGGTCTATAGGTGAAAAATTAGTTCTGGTTCCGGGTGTTAGAGCAGATCATCATAACTCAAGCGAAGAGTATCGTGCAGATAATAACAGTTCTGCAGGAGCAGGTGAAACAAACTATTTCCCAATAGCAAAGTTTAATAAAAACACAATTAATCCTAGATTAGCCGTTAAGTACACTCTTCTGGAGAGAGTAACTTTAAGAGGTAGTATCGGTTCCGGATTTAGAGCTCCTTACGGATTTTCAGAGGATCTTCACCTCTGTAGCGGCTCTCCAAGAGTGTGGAAATCTTCCGGTTTAAATCCCGAAAAATCTTTAAGCTACAATTTATCAGCAGACTATTATGGTAAAAAGTTGAGATTTACGGCAAATATTTTTAGGACCCAATTAAAAGATAAGATTGCTTATACCGTAGCCCCGGAAGAGGTTAAAAATTTTGGTTACAGTTATGAATGGGTCAATATAGGAGATGCGATAGTTGCAGGAGTTGAGCTCTCAACCACAGTAGCCCTCTTGAAAAACTTAAATCTTGGAGCAGGATTCACTCTTAATAATGGAACACTTAGCAAAGCCAGAGCTGAGTGGATAGGAACTCAGTACGAATCGGATAGTAAATATATCTCGAGATTCCCAAAAACCACAGCAAACATTAATCTCGAATACTCCCCTTCAAGTTGGTTCTTCTCACTCAATGGAGATTATCAAGGTAAAATGTATATCGATTATTACAATACCGATATCAATCCGGCAATTGGAGACCAATCTAAGATTAAGTTTACAAAGCCCTTTATGCTCTTTAACGCATTAGCCTCAAAAAAAATTGGAGGTGTAAAATTCGACCTCGGGATCAACAACATTTTTAGCCATATACAAGATGAAAGACATCTTGACGACGCTGCATTTATATATGCTCCACTTTACGGTAGAACATTTTTTGGAGGAATAACTATTGCTTTGTAATTAGAATTTAATTCAACAAAAATAAGTGCTGCTTATTGCTCTTTATGTTGATATTTTAAAAAGAAGTACTATATTTGTATAAAATAATGCTTTATAATGCACTATACGGATATAATAAAGACTATTAAAGAACGCAGAGAGGAGTTAAAGGTAACACAAGAGAGATTAGCTGACCTATCTGGCGTTGGGCTACGAACTCTAAAACAGTTTGAGAGTGGAAAAGGCAATCCTACATTATCAACATTACAAAAATTGGCAGATGTATTAGGTATGGAGGTTTGTCTATCAATTAAAGAGTTAAATCTAATAAATGAGAAGAGCTAAAATACTATACAAGAATGAAGAGGCCGGGACCTTAACTCAATATGATGATGGTTCATTCTCTTTTTATTATAATGATGAGTGGTACACTAATAACAGCAAACATAGCATCAGCCTCACTTTACCAAAAAGTGTAAAAGAGTTTCGTGCTAAACATCTCTTCCCATTTTTTTATAATATGCTTCCTGAAGGGTCAAACAGACAAGTTGTTTGCAAATTAAATAAGATAGATTCCGAGGATTATTTTGGACTGCTTGTCACTACCGCATGTTATGACAGTATAGGCGCTGTACGAGTTATTAAAATAGAAGATTGATGAGTTTACCAGAAATTAAATATTGCCCGGGCACTCTATCTGAAGGTTTTGACACCTATAGCAAAACAGCCTTAAATAGAATTTTTTATGGTAAGAAAGTTAGTCATATTTTACCATACTACTCGCCATCGTACAACATAGAGAGTGATGAACTTTTTAATGAGAATAGAAAAAGAATCTCTATATCGGGTGTACAAGAAAAACTATCGGTACTAATTGACAAAAACAAGATAAGGCTTATTAAAGAGGGAGAGCATGGCACTCATATTTTAAAACCAATCCCTAGTATTGGGAAAAAGCGAGATCAAATACCAGCCAATGAGCACTTAACTATGCAAATTGCCCGTCAAGTTTATGGAATAGAGTGCGCAGAAAATGCACTAATTTTTTTTAAAGATGGAGTACCAGCATATATCACCAAAAGATTTGATATAAAAGAGGATGGCTCTAAATTGGCTCAGGAAGATTTTGCCTCCTTAGCTAATAGAACTCCACAAACCCATGGAGAGTATTTTAAATACTTTGGTAACTATTTAGAGATATTTGAGTTGATGCAAAAATATATAACTACCTACAAATTAGAAGCACCTAAGCTCCTTAAAATCCTCATTTTTAATTACCTCTTTTCTAATGGTGATGCCCATTTTAAAAATTTTTCAATAATTGAAACATCCTTTGGAGATTTCAAATTAAGCCCCGCTTATGACTTGCTAAATAGCCGGATTCACATTGAAGACAAAGAATTTGCATTAGAAGATGGCCTTTTACCCAGGGGACTGACACAAGGTAAGATAGGACAACAATTTGAAATGCTTGCAGAGAAGGCAGAGATAGACAAGAAAAGTTATCAAAAGATTTTCTCATTAATGACATCCAAATGTGAGTTTGTTGAAAAAATGGTAGCTGCATCTTTTTTAAACGATACCAATAAAAGAGGCTATCTCCAAATGTATCAGAGACGACTAAAGCAGATTATAAAGTGTTAATGCCGGTGCTAATGGGGATAAAATTTTAACATCCTAAAACGGAAAGGATTGAAGCAGCTTGACCGTTTTGTTACTATGTATTTGGATTATGCCGAAATGCAAGCAGAGAAGAATATCCCAATGACTACAGCTTTTTTAATCCTCCAGATGGCCAAATTCGCCATTATAGTAATCGTCAAAAGCTTTGGTTATTTCGGCGCGGGTGTTCATTACAAAGGGGCCGTAAGCCGATATAGGCTCTGCTATGGGTTCGCCACTCATTATAAGCACAATTGAGTCTTCATTTGCTTTAATGGTAAACTCTTCTCCACTATTTTTAAAGAGTACAAGATTGTCTGTGGGGGCCGATTCTTTATCGTTAATTACAACATCTCCTTCAATTACCAACAGGGCGGTATTGTAGTTTGAGGGGAATGTAAATTGAGCTACTCCACCTTTTTTTAATTTGGCATTCATTAAATGAATGGGTGTAAATGTAAATGCAGGACCTTTAACACCTCCATAGTTGCCTGCAATTACCTCAATTACTCCTGCATTATCTGCCAAAATATGTTTACCCATCATCTCTTTGGTAATGGCTTGATATTTTGGAGATGATTTTTTATCCTTTGCCGGGAGATTTACCCAAAGTTGAACCATCTGAAACTCTCCTCCCTCTTTACTCCACTCTTTCTCATGGTATTCTTTGTGAAGGATTCCCGAAGAGGCTGTCATCCATTGGACATCACCCTCTCCAATAATGCCTCCACCACCGCTACTGTCGTGGTGTTGTACTCGTCCTTTGTAAGCAATTGTAACTGTTTCGAAGCCTCTGTGCGGATGCACCCCTACACCCTTTGGCATGTTAGATGGAGGAAAATTATGCTTTGATGCATAATCCAAGAGTACAAAAGGAGTCATCCGCTCCATCTCCAACCCTTTTTGTGAGGGTATGAAGTTATGAACTCTAAAACCATCGCCTACCCAGTGATATGCAGGCGGAACAATTATTTTTTCAATTTTTTTCTCTTTCATAATATCTTATAAACACTTAAGTAAGTATTTTGTTGACAAGCTTATTGAATTTAAAATATTATAATTATTTAAGTAATAGCTGTGAAACAAGGTGCTTTTATGTAAGAAATATTTACATTAAGTAAAAATATGTTTTACAGCAAATTAAATATTTTTAACTTTGTAACAATTTATATAGATTTAATTATGATAAGAAAAACTGTAGACATACTTGATTTAAATCTGCCTTGTGTTTATTACAATAAATATGGCAAGATCAACTTTATAAGTGAAAAATTCAGGGAGATGCTGAATATTGAATCCGATATATTTATCGGGAAAAACTGGGCTGAATGCGGAATTAAATTCTTTCTGAAAGATGGTACTGAAATTGATTTTGACACCAAACTAAAAACAGTAATTAATTTAGGGAATAGTTCTGATACAGATTTGATTCTGCAAATCTTTCGCGAGAAAGAGAACAGAACAATATGGACAAAAATGTCATTGATGGTTTTTCCTGAGGAGGAGCCTTTAGCCATATCTCTCTTTACAGATTTAACGGAAGAGATGAGTATAATTAATAGTTACGAATATTTTCTGGCAAGTTTAAATATCGGCACATGGCTTTGGAATGTGCAAACAGGCGAACTTAAAATCAATAATAATTGGGCCTCAATTATCGGATACACTTTGGAAGAGTTGGCTCCTGTCAGTATAGATACATGGAGAAGATACTCTCACCCAGAAGATTTAAAGAATAGTAATGAAATTCTGACCGATTATTTTGAAGGAGAGATTAGCACCTATTCCTGTGAGGCCAGAATGAGACATAAAGATGGCAGGTGGGTAACAGTTTTAGATACCGGGACAATTATCTCCAGAGACAAAGAGGGTAAAGCGGAGTGGATGACAGGCACACACCAGGATATCTCTGCTATTAAAACAATTGAACTAAATTTGATTAATAACCTTAAAATAGAGAAACTTTTTGCAGATATCACCGTTATTTTTTCACAAGCTACAAGCTTTGACGAGGCATTGAATACCTCTTTCGAAATGTTCGGTAAATTATCGGGAGCATCGAGAGTTTACTATTTCATTATACATAAAGACGGATTATATACAAGTAACACTCACGAGTGGTGTAGCGACCGGGTATCACCGGAAATTGATAATCTTCAAAATATTCCTATTAGTGAAATACCTTGGTGGATAGAGCATTTGTCAAAAAATAAAATTATTGACATATCAAATGTCTCTGCAATGCCGCCGGAAGCTTCTAATGAAAAAGCCATATTAGAAGCTCAAAATATAAAATCAGTTTTAGTTCTTCCGGTATTTTTCAAAGATTCCCTTAACGGTTTTATAGGAATAGATGAAGTGCAAAGAACAAATATCTGGGTAGAGAATGAACATTCAATGCTCAAGATTTTCGTTAATCTGATTGTTTCGTTAATAGAAAAAATGGAGTATGAAAGTGAACGTAAGAAAAATTTTGAAAATCTTGAAAACTTCTTTAATACGCAGCCTGATTTAGTTTCAATTATTGATTTAAATGGTAATACTTTGAAAATAAATAGGTCTATGACTCTTATGACAGGATATACAGAAGAGGAGCTTGTTGGGAAAAGTATATTACTGTTACATCCGGAGAGCATGAGAGAAGAGGCTGCCAAAATTTTTGAGGAGATGGTGATACACGGAAGACTCCAATGCCATCTGCCAATTGTTACAAAAACAAGAAAAATCATATCAGTTCAAACTAACGTAAACCGAGGAAAGTGGAATGATGAGGAGGTTTTTTTTGCGATTAGCAAAGATGTGACTCAACTTTTACTCTCACAGGAGAGATTCTCAAAAATCTTCAAATACTCTCCTGTAATATCTTGTTTGGTGGATTTCAAAACTAAGAATTTCATAGAGATAAATGATACTTTTGTTAATAAACTGGGATATTCATTAGAAGAGCTGAAAGGTTTTAAAGCTACTCAATTATTTGAACCTTTGTTTAAGTTAGAAGATAATATATTTGAAAAACTGGAAGATCAAGGAATTATCAGGGGTGTTGAAGTAAAGCTTGAAGCTAAATCAGGAGTTCTTATAAATGTAAATATTTCAATCTCTCTTATAGAATTATATGAGAACAAGTTTTGTTTAATTCTAGCTACAGATACAACAGAAACAATGAAAACTTTAGAAGAGTTGAAACTGGCAAAAGAGAGAGCAGAAGAGAGCGACAGGCTCAAAAGTGCATTCCTGGCCACTATGAATCATGAACTAAGGACTCCGCTTAGCCATATTATTGGATTTAGTAGCTTAATACCGGATATTACAGATGATTCACGTATAAAAGAGCTGGGGAAGTTGATGAATCAAAGTGGGTTGTCACTTCTTTCAATAATTGAGGACATCTTTGAATTAGCCTTGCTCGAACAATCTGAGGTGAGACTTAGAGAGGACAAAGTCTTCTTAAGAGATATATTTTTTGATATAAAAAATATTTCAAAGACTACCCTTGAAGCTTCATCCAAAATTGATAAGATTGAATTTAAATATATTATATCGCCTGAAATTGTGACCGAATTGGTAATAGCAGATAAATCTAAAGTTATCCAAGTGATCTCCAACATTATCAAAAATGCTGTGAAATTTACAGATAAAGGCAGAATCACCGTTGGGTTTTCATTGAAATCAAACAATATACTTTCGATTTCTGTTAAGGATACAGGAATAGGGATAGCAAAGGAGAAGCAAAATATCTTATTTGATTTTTTCCGCCAGATTGATGACTCACATACCAGACAATTTAGTGGAGTTGGTATTGGCTTGGCCATCTCTAAAAAAATTGCAAAGGCAATGCGAGGAGATATATTTGTTAATTCTCAATTGGGATCAGGATCTGAATTTATATTCGAATTTCCGGTAAAACCTTTCAATCCGGAGAATTTAGATGATATTATTGGCGAAGAAGAGTTTGCCCTTAATTCAAAAGGAGAGACAATCCTGATAGTGGAAGATGAGGTAGTTAGCCTTGAGATGATAGAGATGATCTTGTCAAAAGTAGGATATAAAACCTTATTAGCTCAAAATGGACTTCAGGCGGTTGAAATTTGTAAAGATACAAACCCGGATTTAATATTGATGGATCTTAAAATGCCTGTACTTGACGGGTTTGAGGCAACGAAAATCTTAAGAGACATGGGAATAACCACTCCAATTATTGCATTTACAGCCTACTCATTTGGAGAAGAGGTAAAGAGAGCAATGGAATCAGGATGTAATGGGGTGATTATAAAACCTGTCAATAAAAACAATCTCCTCCAAAGTATTGGAGAAATATTAAAGATGTAATAAAAATTATACTCTATTAAAGTTTCCTACATAGAAGACTTACAAGCTTGACTCTGCTAAAGTTTCCCACGTATTTAACATTCATATTAATAGGTGTTTATATCACTTTTAGGATTTTTTGAATGGGAAATTATTCCTTGTCCAATGAGGTTATTTCCCGCACATAGTTACCAACTCAACACTGGCTCTGCCAGAGTTTTTTCACAATCTCTGGTTATCAACGCTTTAGCTTTTTAAAGCATTCGGATTTTTTAAAATTTTAAGGTTAATCACCAGGTAATCAAGTTGTTTTAAAGAGCTCTGACAGAGTGCAACTTGTTGGCGGCCTATATGGGAAACTTTAGCAGAGTGTGACCTACTACTATTTTATTAAAAGTCCGAAAGAGATTCCCAAATAGTAACGATTTAAACTTCCTGATAAGTATTGCCTGTAAAGAATGGTAAAGATTCCGTCTGTATTTGTATTTTTAGTTAGAGGAAAGATGTAATTTGCAGATAAACAAAATTTTACAATATTGTCCGTGGCTATTTCATAATCGGGTATTATCACTTGGTTATAAATTATCTGGCGATTTGACGGCAATTCGCTACTTATTGAGATATTTGAAGATGGAGTAAACAGATACCCGGCTAATGTATTAATGTTAAGGGATCTTCGCTCTTTTCTAAAAATCTCATACCCACCAAAGAGAGATGAGTTTATTTTAGATAAAGAGAGTGAAGAGGGTGGACTGTATCCAATATAGTCACTAGAGAAAATGTGATAACCTGCCTCAATTCCGGAAAACCATTTATAGCTGTCATTGTTCAACTTATAGAATGTCCAGTTAATTGAGCTCTTTATCTCATGGTTTTTGAAAGAGGGGATTATAATTACTGTTTCGTAATGGGAGGTGGTAATCCCCGATTCGGGATCGGTTACAGATTGTAACTGTTGGATAAATTTATCCGATTCTCCAATATCTGCATTAAATAAGATATTAAAAATGTTAGTTGAAACGGTGCCATTTTTAAGTTCACCTTTTATAAAAGCGCCCAATGCACTATTTATATAGTCTCCCGGGGAGGCTTGGCTTTTATCCTCAATAAGATCTTTTCTGTGAAGAATGTTAAAGGCAGACAGAAGAGAAAAGTTATCACTGCAATATTCATATTGGATCTCTCCGCCTAAATAGTTACCTTTTATCCTTCTGTCGAAATAGGTTGCAATCTTCTTCTCGTACACGCCCAATCCTTCCTGAAGGAAAAGCGAGAATTTTTCATCGGGTGTAAATTGTGACTTTATAACGTAGGTGTTGGATTTATCTTTTCTGTACCTGTATTTAAAATTTGCACCAAAATGGTTGCGGGGATTAATTTCGATAATCAACCCCGGAGTTATACTAAAATCAATATATTGATCTCTGGAGCGGGGATCTTGAAGACGTGAAAAATCTCCAAGAGTATATTGCACTCCCAAACCGCTGTAAAGTTTTTCAAAGAGTTTTAAGGAGGAGATTTTTACATCAAAATCAAAAATTTGGTGGGAATAACTGCTCTTAATATCACTCCCTGCAATAAATGGGTTGCCATTAAAAGGGAAAGGCATATCTGCATAATGTCTCTCTGAATGGCGTTGTTGTCTAAACTCAAAATTTCCCCAGACATTCAGGTTTTTCAGAGATTTATAACTATTGCTTTTAAAATGCCAGTCTGTTATTCTGCCGCTCTCCTGAACCCTTTTTAAATTGCCTGTCGCATATGATGTTCCAATTTGGGTTAATCCTGTTTGGGGCATTGTTTTTATTCCTATTGAGGCAGGATTAGAGGTGTTTAACCATCTGTTACTTTGGAGGAGGACTACCCTGTCGGAAGGAATCCCCTCCGGCAGGGTAATTTCATTCGTAATTGGAGGTATAGTTTGTCCATATAATACTCCCATCCCAAAAAAATGAGTAATCAAAAGAATGGTATAAAAGGGTTTGTATGGCATAACTTAAAAAGCTCCTAACAATAGATTATAACCGGGCTGGATTTCTGGCTTATCGTAATTGCGAGGTACAAGATGGTCTCCGGAGTAGCTATCCGGAGTACGCGGCCAGATAACTGCAAAATCATTGCTTGAATTATTGGTATCTTGCAAAATTCTCCTGCCATCGGGTAATATCAATCTGATTTTACGATCAAAAATAATTCCCTGGTTGTTAGGACTCTCAACTCCTTTAGAATCTAATATATCTGGGATCCGCTTGTTTTGAGGGGTATCTGTTTTGAAAGTTTCAACTGCATCCAGGATTCTGTCATTGGGAACTCGTTTTGCAATCCAATTTTTTTGACTTTCTACGTAATAACTGGAAGGGTCTGTTCCTGTTGGCCAGCTCTCAACCTCTTGTTGGGTAGCATAAAAGATAAATACTGCCTGGTTTAATTGCAGAAAACCTGCTGTTGGAATACACTCATGGATTGGTGTAAGGTTTGGCACATCCTGGTTATCACCATAGGTTCTCCATGCAGCTGCAGTTGATTGTTCAATTTCAAAATCGGCATCTGTTAAATCGCAATTCATAGTGCAGTTATCTTTATTGTTTGGCTGCCCTGTAATTATAAAATTACTTGCATTCCAGGCTATAACAACGCTTTTGCCGGGTTGAAGAGGTATATTTCTGGTTGTACCATGGGTTCCCGGGAATATCGCAATCCTTGCTGCATAAGTTGCCTCATTCTGATATTTAACATAAAGATCACAAGAACCATCACTACCTGTAGAGTTGCCATGAGCTTGCGCAAGGCACAGACCATCTAAATATATCACTTCATCTGAGTTGTTATATAATTCCCAGTATTTAGGCATATTATTAATTGCGCCTTCATTTTTCTTGGTACCGTTACAATAGATTTTACTAATAAGCAGGGCGGTTTCGCCAAACCAATTTAACTCAATTTCTACATCAGCTGCTGCCTCTTTTGAAACCTGTACATCAGATTTACTCCCTTTTAAAGTATATGAAGAGGAAGAATTTCCCAACTCGGGAGCAAATTGGCTAAACTCCTGTTGATTTAATGTTTGAGTAATATCGATATCATATATTCCCTGATATATATCTTTGAATAGGGCTACACCGGATATCGCAGTAACAGCATAAGTTTTTGCAGTTGCTTTATTAATAATAATAACTTCTCCTCCAAATTTTGCAGAGGCAGAAAAGTCTTTTGGAAGGTTGACTTTAACTTCGAAGTCAACGAGAGCGCTCTTTGGATCTTCTTTTTTACAGGATATAAAAAACACGGATAAGAGTAAAAGTGGAATTAAAAGTTTCAGAGTGGTTTTCATAATAGATCAGTTTTTTTAAGTATAGTAAGGTTTTGTTAAAATTTTAATGACATCTCTAAGCCATAAGAGAAAAGACTGGAATTCCTCTCCACAGGAGTTGAAGAAAGTGTACTTGTTTGCCAAGGTTGATAAAAAAGAAGATTATTCAAATAGAATGAAAATCCGAGTAAATTACTTATCTCTTTAGTTACTCTGATATTGACACACCAGATGGTAGGCCAAATTCGGGGCAAATTTGTTACGATATTCGTGAGGATTTCATTTTTTAGTCTGTAACCTTCAAATTTTACCCAATCCTTTGCCGGAGTATCAACAGTTTCTTTAACAGCTTGATTTAATTGTTCTTGCGTAAAAGGAACATATATAGTAGAAGCTGTTTTGTCTCTCCAATCATTACTGGCTTTAATATACCCAATAGGATACTCTGAAGCATAGAGCGTTCTGTCATAATCGTAGAAGACGAATTGTGCTGTTGCAGAGACTATGAATCGAAGAGAAGGAATATGTTGAACGATGCGTAAAGCAGAGCTAAAGCGCTTAACATCTTTTGTTGCCATAGATGAAACCGGATAGACAACATATACATTGCTTATGCTCCTTTTACCGGGGCCTGAATACTGTTTGTTTTCTGATCTGTAGATAGTATTAATATATGCACCGTTAAGGTAGAATGAAGTATTTGTTGTTTTAATCTTTCCTAAATCAAAATCAAATTCTACCCCTTTAGTCTTTTGATAACCGGTATTACCGGGACGGGAGATATTACATAAGATTACCGAATCGGCATTAGTGGGCTTAAAAGAGTTATATTTGCCATATCCGTTTTCAAACCAAACATCAGTTCCTGACCATGTTGAGAATTTTAATGCGACCCATTCATTGTTAGTGCTGCCAAAACCGTTCTTAATCTCTTCGGAATAGCCTATTACAGAAAAATTCATTCCGTTATTAAGATTTAAATCAAAGCCGGCTTCATATTTTATATTTCGCATTGGCTTCAATGCAAGGTTTGTGGGGTCAAAAATTCTTGTCGTATAAACTATGAAACGATCTCCTGCGCTATTAGATACGTTAATATTATAGAAATCATAATAGAAAGGGTCCGGATATAGGTACTTTAATGAAGGTGTTTTTTCAGATAAACCATATCCGAATCTTAATGAGAGCCATTTTGTAGCATTAAGAGATGCGTTTATTCGGGGAGAAAATGATTGTAATTGCTCTTTTTTACCTGGTTGAACCATACTCCATCTAAATCCTATTTGTGCTTTAATATTTGGATAAGGTTTTTCTGTTAAATTCAGCTCCATATTATCTTCTATGTATGCAGAGAGCTGTGTAAGATATGGATACTCATTGAAAGGCTTTAGTCTTTCTGTAACAATATCAGAAAAAAAATCGGTCAAATCATAACGTCCTATTCCTTCATTGCCCTCTGATCTGAATTCGGCTCCCATATTGAACCTGTTTTTAAAGCCTCCTTTATTCAGATAGAACATATTGGAAATTTTTGCGAAATAGGTGATGGGAATACTTCGGGTTCCACCTTTTACAGAATAGCTGTTGGGAAAAATCATGGGGTTTTCATAGGTTCCCTCTCTGTTTGAATTTAAAAATGGTCCTCCGCCAACATTTTTATGGGCATACACATATGCGTTGTTATGGTTATTAGTATACGAGATATCATATTTGATTACCCTTGAAAAGAGTTTGTTAAGATTAATGCTGCCGGAATGGGTCAGTACTATATTTAATTCATCTCTTTTCCTGTAAAATTCCTGTAATGCAGCCGGCTCTTCGGGATCTGCTCCGTCCCATTCATAAATACCCGTTAAACTAAGCTTATTTGTAATCAGCCATTTATTGTCAAAAAGACTAAAGGAGTAGATGGCATTCCCGGTAATTCTATCATAAGTGTCTGTTATAAATCGGGGATCAGATTTACCGTGAGCATAATCAAAACTGATGTTCAGGGTTTTCCTTTTTGCAACTTCAAAACCTTTTGAAAGCGAAAGTTGAGTTATTCCCGGCATAATTTTGCCTTTGACAGAAAAATCGGTTATTCCAATTTTGCTGCTTATAATCATTGCTCCTCCGGAAAGGTCACCATACTCAGCTGATGCGATACCTCTTATTATTTCAATGGACTCAACATCTTCAACTCCTATACCCCTGAGATCAACTCCTCCAGAATCCTCCGACAGGGTATTGCTAACTCCCATGGAAGCGTTTGTTGATATGGGTACCCCATCAACCATAACTGTAGAACCGAAAGAGTTGTAACTGCCAGTATTTAATGATCTCAACTGGAAATGTTGAGCAACATTTAGACCCGGATTATACATGGCTACATTACCTGGTAAAAGCTGCAATACATCTCTTAAACTGGTCGCTTGTAAATGCTCCAATGCCTGGCGGCCTATCTTTGAAGTTGTTGACTCTCCGCTTTTATTGCTTTTGGCAACCACCACCACCTCGCTCATGAGCAAAGATTCTTCTTCCAGGATTACATTTATATAATTAATTATTCCCTTTTTTATTTTTATCGGGAAAATCTCTTTTTTATAGCCTAGGAGTGATACTGATAATCTATAGTCAACATTACTGTCATAAGGGACCTGTTTAAGAGTTGCAATTCCATTATCTCCGGTAACCCCCCAAACTCCATATGGCTCAAGCAAAACAACAACAGAAGAGAGCAAGGTACTATCTTTCCCTTTTACTTTAACAGACAATGTAACCACCTCTTTACTATGTAAAGTCCCAAGAACTATGAGGGATAACAAAGCTGTTAACAGTAACCTTTTTGAGTGGGTTGACCACATTTTATTTCATATCTAAAATCTTTTCAATCTTCTTAACAGATTCACCGTAATGCTGTTTAACAACCGGATCTTTAACAGATTTTACTTTAGATTTAAGATCTTTATAAAGTTTAAGTAAATCTAATCGTACGAGAGTTTTAAAGTCCATTACCCCTAAATCGAATTTTCTTTTTGAGATATCCCAATTAACTAATTCTTCATATTGGTTGATATATGCTCTTTCCATAGCACGACGGAAAATATTGGACTCTTCCGTTTTTCCATCATAAATGCCAACCCATACCCCTCTTCTTACATCTTCGAGATATTCTATGGGGTTATAACCATTTTCGGGGTCTATAGCATATTCATCGTTCATTCTTAGCATGAGTCCCATATTCAATATAGATCCTATGAATGTACACTGTTTTTCAATAAAGGTCCTATTATTGCTGCTCATAGAACGAAACTTTTGAATATATGGTTGCTCTACCATCCAAAGTGGAGTTTTAAAAACATTATCGCAAACAAAGCGCAACGCCTCTTTTTTTATCTCCTTAGGTATAGTTTCATATACAGGTCCCTCTTGTTCAGAACTTTTATATGTCTCATATACTCCTCCGATATTTGTTACTACATGTCTGATGTATCTTTCCCACTGCCTTATAGCCTTATCATAAATATTTTTTAGCTCAATACTATTGTGCCCTTCCATCTTAGTCCACTCATAAAGATTGTCCATGACAATTTTTAGATTTTTAAGCCCGTATTCAGATGCTTTCATTGAATTATCTCCCAGATCTTCCATCTGCCCTCTGGGATCATTCTGAATAAGAAATTGTTTAATATATAAATATCGCGGATCGTCTGCCTTTGATTTCACAAGATTGTTGAGAATTAGCCTTTCATCTTCGGGGGTTTTAGCATCGGGATAATACCGATAGCCATATTCTATCGCATATTTATCATATTCTCCCACAACGGGAAAAAGGTAAACATCTTTATCTCCGGGTTGTGCCACATAGTTAAATCGGGCATAATCCATAATTGAAGAAGAGGTGCCATTCTCTTTTGTAAAGGTTGCAGAACGAAGTGAATCTACCGGGTATCCGTAATTCCCGGCAAAATTGTGCGCCAGCCCCAATGTGTGGCCAACTTCATGACAAACCAGATATCTTATCAGTCGCCCCATAAGCTCTTCGCCATAAACCATCTGTCTTGCTTTAGGATCTACAGCTCCACACTGAATCATATACCAATCGTGAAGGAGCCTCATTACATTGTGATAGATGCAAACATGAGTATTTACAATTTCACCTGAACGGGGGTCAGCTATATGTGGGCCGTAAGAGTTCTCCACATAGGATGCAAAGTACTCTACCACCGAATAACGTGCATCAAAAGGATCAAAATCGGGGTTCTCCTCTTTAGTAGGGAATGGCCTGGCAAGGATTGCATTTTTAAAACCAGCCCTTTC